>JADGFH010000017.1 GCA_016743925.1 Labilibaculum sp. | reverse complement strand
CCTTTGAATACCTAGATAAAATAATTATTCCTAAAATTATTGGTAGCAAATTAAAAACTGGGAATACAACACTCAGAATTTGGTCTGCAGGTTGTTCTACAGGAGAAGAAGCTTATTCAATAGGCATTCTTATTGACAACTTTCTACAGAAAAATAATTATAAGATTAACGTAAGTATTTTTGCAACAGACATTGATCAAAAGTCATTGCTTCATGCAAAAAAAGGAGAATACTTAATTGAATCTTTGAAAGAGACAAAACTTGAAATTATTAATACTCATTTCACCAAACTCGGAGAAAAATATACGATTATCCCTAGAATTCAAAAGATGATTCATTTCTCAACTTTCGATCTTTTAAACAATCAGCAATATGCTCCTGAAGAAAGTATTTATGGAGATTTCGATTTAATATTTTGCAGGAATGTCCTTATATATTTCAACAAGGAATATCAAGAAATTATTTTCAACAAATTGCATCGATCTATGAACTCAGCAGGCTTTCTCATATTAGGTGAAGCTGAAGAACCCCCAGTAAAGTATGAAAAGAGATTCAAAAAAGAATCGACACTATTCAAAATACATAAAAAAATATAAGCTCTAACAACGAATATTAAATTCGCACTTCAAATCTTATTACATGCTTAAAATAAGAAATTTAACTATCGGTTTTCGTTTATTTTTAGGATTCCTATTTCTAACTCTATTCACCATTTGCGTTGGATTAATTGCTCTCTGGAATTCAAATCAGAATTTAAAAACAATCGAAAATATTTTTAATCATCCATATACTGTAAGTAATGCTGTTCAGGAAATCGAAACAAATATAGTAGCTATTCATCGATCGATGAAAGATATTACTCTTGCGCAAAATGAAAATGAACTAAATGTAGCGATAGATGCAGTAACCGAATGCGAAAAGAATGTAAATCAACTTTTTGAAATTGTATCAAAAGAATTTCTTGGAGATAAAAATGATGTTAGCGAAGCATGGAATTCTTTTAAATCCTGGAAACCAATCCGTTCGAAAGTAATTGCACTAGCTATAAAAGGAGAAAAAAACCTAGCTGCACAAATCACCAAAGAAAAAGGTGCTTTACTCATTTTGGAAATAAACAGGGAAATCAAAACAATGAAAGATTTTGCTGATCAAAAAGCAAATTCATTTCGAAGCTCAGCTCTTAAACAAGGACAATTCATATTCCAAACCATTTTAATAATATTGATTATCAGCACACTACTTAGTGTTTATATCGCATTAAAAATAACCCAAAGTATTAGGCGACCAATTAATAAAATGAATGCAGTTTCTGAAGCTATTCAACAAGGTGATTTGAATATCCAAAATGAAATTACAGCTAATGATGAACTAAATTCTCTTGCCGAAGGAATTAACAATATGACTCATTCTCTTAAATCAAGAATGAATATTCAAAATGGCATATCCTCAATCAGCAACTCCTTAATTGGGGAGGCTGACACTGAAAAATTTGCCTATAAACTTTTAGAATGTATATTGGAGGTAACGGATTCAAATAATGCAATATTTTACATTCTTAACGAAGATAAAAGCTGTTATGAATGTATTGCATCAATTGGTGCCAGTAAAAATACCTTGCAAAATTTCCCTATCAGTAATCCTCCTGGTGAATTTGGTATGTCAATTCGTAATAAAAAAATGCAAATAATCGATGGTTTACAAAACCATCCTGGTTTTGAGTTTATCACTAGCATTGGTGAATATGCCCCAATGGAGATCCTTAGTTTTCCCATTGTTGAAGGAAATGAAGTAAAAGCAATCATTTCTCTTAGCAATCTAGATAAATACACAGCAGAAAGCAGAGATATTCTTTCTTTATCGAGCCTTAGTATAAACATTGCTTTTGAGAATGTAATTTCTGCCAGAAAAACCAAAGTCTTAGCTGATAATTTAATCATTACAAATCAAACGCTCGAAGCACAATCTGAAGAACTAAAAGAGCAAACAAACGAATTACAGGAGCAATCGCGCGAAATGCAAAATCAGGCTACTGAATTAAATGAACAAAACAGAAGCTTGGAGGCTAAAACAACTGAAGTCGAAGAGGCCAATCGACTTAAAAGTGAATTTCTTTCTAATATGAGTCATGAATTACGCACTCCCTTAAATTCCATTATGGCTCTTTCAAGAACGCTTATAATGCAAACTAAAAACAAGCTTACTGATGAAGAAAATTCATACCTGGAAATTGTCGAGAGAAATGGAACAAATCTGTTACAATTAATAAATGACATTTTAGATCTATCAAAAATAGAAGCTGGAAAAATGGATGTATATCCACGCCAAATTCAGCTCAATCCAATCCTTAAACTTTTACGAGAAAACATCCAACCTCTTGCTATTCAAAAAGGAATAACTTTGGAAGTTAATTGTACCAATACCTTCCCCGACTTCGACTCTGATGAAGTCCGATTAAGCCAGATATTAACTAATTTAGTAAGTAATGCTGTAAAATTTACAGAAAAAGGCAAAGTTGTTGTTTCTGCCTTTCATGACGAAGAAAAAATTACAATTGAAATAAAAGATAGCGGCATTGGAATATCCAATAAAAACCTGGAAAGTATTTTTGATGAATTCAGACAGATTGATGGAAGTTCCTCGCGCCAATATGAAGGTACAGGTCTTGGATTAGCCATCGTAAATAAATTGATTAAAATACTTGGCGGAAAAATTAGCGTTAGTAGTGAAATTAATAAAGGCTCATGTTTTACGATTACACTTCCTTTGGTTTGGCATTTAGAAAAAGAGGCTTCTCCATTTCTTCTTTATTCAGTTCCTAATACAAGAACCAAAAAATCAGTTACAAAAAACACAAACAATCGATCAGAGACAAAAGTTCAATCCGATTTGAACAAGCAAAGTGATCTTGCAAACACATTAAATAAAGCTCGTGGAAACACGAGAATATTAATGATTGAAGACAATGAAACTGCGATTATTCAAATGAAACAGGTTCTTGAATTAGAAGGCTATAAAATAGATATTGCCAATGGAGGTAGAGAAGCTCTGGAGTTCGTAGAACACACCATTCCTGATGGCATTATTTTAGATTTAATGATGCCCGAAATAGATGGTTTTGAAGTATTGGAACGAATTCGAAGTAAAGAACACACAGCAAACATCCCAGTTGTGATCTTAACAGCTAAAGATCTGACAAGAGAAGATTTAAGTAGATTAAGTGCTAATAACGTTCAACAACTAATTCAAAAGGGTGATATCAACATAAAGGCTTTACTTGATAAAATACATAAAATGTTTGGTAGAATTGAAGAAATAAAACCTTCTGAATATGTAAATCAAACCTGTTCAAAAATAAAACTAGAAAAAGATAAGAAAGCTAAGGTGCTCATAATTGAAGATAATCCTGATAATATGATTACAATTAAAGCAATACTTGGTGATAGATACGAAATTCATGAAGCAATTGATGGTGAGGAAGGATTGGAAAAAATTAACTCAACAAATCCAAACTTAATTCTCTTAGACATGGCCTTACCCAAATTAGATGGTTTGGAAGTTGTCAGAAATATAAAGTCCAATATAAAGACACAAAACATTCCTGTTATCGCATTAACAGCAATGGCAAAGAAGCAATCTTAAAAGCCGGTTGTGACGAATATGTAACCAAACCTGTCGGACATTTAGAGATTCTGACAAAAATTGAAAACTTCTTTATTTAATCCTATGAGAAAGATTCTAGCTATTGACGATAATAACGACAATTTAATAGTTTACAAGGCAATACTTAAAAGATACTACTCCACTTGTACTATTATAACTTGCCAATCAGGTGCTGAAGGAATTGAAATGGCAATACAGGAACAGCCGGACACTATTCTTTTAGATATTATTATGCCCGGAATGGATGGTTTTGAGACTTGTCAGAGATTAAAAAAAGAAATAAAGACCAAACATATTCCTATTATTTTAATTACTGCCATGCGTGGCGATAAAAAGAGCAGAATTAAAGGATTGGAATTAGGTGCAGATGCTTTTCTATCAAAACCAATTGAAGAAGAAGAGTTAATTGCACAATTGAATGTAATGCTGCGAATTAAAGACGCAGAAGATGAATTAAGAAAGGAAAATAAAATTCTAGGTATTGACATTGAAAATAAAATAAAAGAATTAGAGGAATCCAATCGAAAAATGGAAACCTTACTTAATAATCTCCCTGGCTTTGTTTATAGTTGTGCCAATGAGAGAGATTGGAAAATGGATTATCTTAGTGAAGGTTGTACAGATATAACAGGTTTCACACCTAAAGATTTTATCGAAAAAAACAATACTAATTTCAATCAAATTATACTACCTGAATACCGCGATTATTTGTGGAATAAATGGCAAGAAGCTATAGGACGAAAAGGTGTATTTGTAGAAGAATACCAGATTCGAAATAAGAATGGTGAAATTCATTGGGTTTGGGAACGTGGTTGTGGGGTTTTTAATGGTGATCATCTGGTATCTTTGGAAGGTTTTATTACAGATATTACCAAACGAAAAATTGCTGAAAACTTACGCAAAGTAAGTGATGAAAAGTTTCAAAAGATATTTGAGGAAGCTCCTCTTGGCATTGCTTTGGTAAGTTCTCAGGATGGAAAATTTCTTCAATTAAATTCTAAATATTGTAAAATTGCTGGTTATTCATTAGAACACTTAATAAAAACTGATTGGCAATCAATAACACATCCAAATGATATACAGCAAGATTTAGATCAAATGAGATTGCTAAATTCTGGAGAAATCACAGAATTCACTATGGAAAAAAGACTAGTTCAGCCTAATGGAAAACAGATTTGGGTTACCTTAACGGTAGCTAAAATTAATGTAAAAACAGAAGGAAAACAATGTCATCTAGCCATGATCGAAGACATTACCCAAAGAAAAAGCCTAACTGAAGATTTAATAATTGCCAAAGAAAATGCAGAAAAAAGCGATCGAATTAAATCAACTTTTTTAGCAAGTATGTCACATGAATTGCGAACTCCACTAAATGCAGTAATTGGATTTTCAGAATTGATCCATAAAGATTCAAACATAAAAGACATTCTCAGCTTCAATGAAATAATAAACAAGAGCGGTAATAATTTATTAGCTCTTATCGAAGATCTTTTTGATATCTCCTTAATAGAAACAGGGGACATAAGAATTGAGAATGAACTATTTTCAATCCCTGATATGTTAGATGAGGTTCAATATATAATTAAGAGTGACCAAGTTATTCTTGAAAAAGAAGAGATCACTATCGAAATGAATACCAACATTGATCTTCTTTTAAATTCAGATCAAAATAGAATCAAACAAGTTCTTCTAAACCTATTGAAAAATGCTTTAAAATTCACCCGTTCGGGAACAGTAGAATTTGGTTGTAACGAATTTATTCAGGATCAAATACCGATGCTAAAATTTCATGTTACCGATTCAGGAATTGGGATCCCTTTAGATAAACAGGAACTGATTTTTGAGGTATTCAGACAAGTAGATGAATCACAAACAAGAATATATGGGGGAACCGGTTTGGGATTAACAATCTGTAAACACCTAATCAATTTATTAGGAGGAGAAATTTGGGTTGAATCAGAAGTAGATAAAGGCGCAACTTTTTATTTTACAATTCCAATAAATAAGAACGATATAGAGCAAAATCATACAGATAAATCTATTCAGCCAAAACTTAGTTTGAAAGGAAAAACAATACTAATTGCCGAAGATGATATATCAAGTTATTCCTATTTGTTGGAAATACTTCGTAAGAAAGGTATCAATTGCATTCGAGCAAAAAATGGAAAAGAGGCTGTAGATTATTGCAAATCAAATAGAGAAATTGATTTATTATTAATGGACATCAACATGCCTGTAATGAATGGATATGAAGCAACAAAACAAATAAAAATCATAAACCCAGAGCTTCCGATAATTGCACAAACAGCATATGCGATGTCCGGAGATCAGGAAAAAATATTATCAACAGGTTGTGACTTATATCTTTCAAAACCTATTGGGAAGCAACAATTATTAGAAGCAATAATTACGTGTTTTGACAAAAAAGAAAAATTAACATCAACACCAAAATGAAAAAACAATTTTTAATCACCCTATTCATTACAAGTTTTCTATTTACTAACGCGCAAGAGGTTATAAATCTTCCTTTCGGACAGTTTACAGAAATAAAATGGGGTCAAAACGAAAAAGAATATTACTCTGAAAGATGGTCAACACAAGTAATTACCAATGTTTCTACTCCTTCTATGCTTGTTTATAAACCAGCAAAAGAAATGAATAATGGTGCTGCTGTAGTTATTGCTCCAGGAGGTGCTTTATACGCTCACAGTATTAATAGTGAAGGTAAAGATGTTGCCAAATGGCTTATAAAAAAGGGATTCACTGTTTTTGTTTTAAAATATCGATTGGTTCCTACGGGAAATGATGCAGTAGCTGAATTGGCTAATTTATCGAAAAATAATCCTTCAAAAATAAGAGAAGAGGTTGCAAAAGTAATTCCTCTTTCCATTTCTGATGGTTTAAATGCAATCTCTTACGTGAGAAATAATGCAAGTGAATTTAATATTAAACCTGATAAAATTGGTTTTATGGGCTTCTCAGCTGGAGGAGCGGTTACAATGGGTGTTGCTTACAATTACACAAAAGAAAACAAACCGGATTTTTTGGTACCAGTCTATCCATGGACAACACAATATCCTGTGCAGACACCTCAAATAGATTCTCCTCCTATGATCATTTTCTGTGCTTCGAATGATCCACTTAACTTGGTTCCTGGTTCAATTGCATTGTACAATTCGTACTACAAAATGGGCTTAAATGTTGCCCTACATATGTATTCTAAAGGTGGTCATGGTTTTGGTATGCGTGATAAAGGATTGCCATCTGATACTTGGATTGAGCGTTTTTATGATTGGACTCTTGTAGAAGGTATAGCTACGAAATAAAAAAAATAGCTTACATTGAAAGCTGTAAAAAAAGTAAAATTTTAAAATCAAGCAATGTATCCATACCATAACACAATTAAACAACGTATTAGCAATAATGAATTTGTACGTTATGAATACGTAGATAAATATAAAAGCATTTCACCTTGTTTATTGCTTCATTTCTCAACTGAACCCAAAATCAGACCTATTCGCAAACATAAATTCAAAGAATACGAAAAAATTTTCAAAGAAATTTCTAAAAGAAGGTAATACCTACCCTTAGCTAAATTTAAAATAAACTCAGAAAAATTATTTTTCTAAAATCAAGAATTTTATCCTACTATTCATTACACTTCTATTAATTAATAATCTCAATAAAAATTTAGATTAGAGGATAATATTGTCAAAAATAACTTCAATTAGCGCCATACGATTACAAAACTAAAATTGGTAGAAAACTAAGCAAGAGAGATGAAAATACTATATATCATTCCTTTTCGAAATCCTGAGAACATAGCAATAAAATGATCTTTATTTCATCCTCAATAGTTTATCGACAAGTCTATAAGTCTGCTCCTGCGATTAAAGATACTTTTAAGGTATTTTCTTACACGAGAAGCATCAATTATTTCAATTTAAATAGAAAGAACAAGTACAATTAAACATTAAGAAGAATAATTTTTCATTGAAACTATCCAATTTAGTACATTAGCACAGTAATATATTATTTGCTTATATCACACCAAAAGCCTCCATTCTTAATTTAAAAAGTATCATGAAAAATGTATTAGTAGTTGTATTGCTTTGTTTCGTTTGTGTTGCACAAGCCTGTAACAAAGAAGAAGAAGCAAAGAAAAAAGTTTCTGTTGATAATTTAGAAGCTTGGCTGGCATTGCCTGAAAATGAGAGGGCATCTTTGGCTAATTATGAATTCGCAAAAAAGGCACTAACAAAAACAGAAGCAGAAATTGCATTAAATAAACTACTTGCAGATAAACAGGCTAACATGTTAAGCAAGTATGAAATGCAATGGAACAATCGTGAATTAACAAATGCAGGTAAAAGCATGCCTTTTTATTATCATATTTTCGGAAACGAGCCTTCAGATGGTCGCAGTTTATTCATATCCATGCATGGTGGTGGCGGAACTACAGCTGCTGCCAATAATCAGCAATACAACAATCAAAAACACCTATACGATGCTACCATGAAAAATATGGAGGGCGTTTATCTTGCTCCCCGAGCACCATCCAATTCATGGGATTTATGGCATCAATCGCACATCGATGAATTTTTTAATGTAATTATTCAAATGGCCGTGATAAAGGAAAATGTAAATCCTAATAAGGTTTATATCTTGGGCTATTCGGCAGGTGGTGATGGCGTTTATCAGTTAGCACCACGAATGACAGACAGATGGGCTGCTGCCTCAATGATGGCAGGTCATCCTAATGAAACAACACCTCTTGGTCTACGAAATCTGCCTTTTGCTCTTCACATGGGTGCCTTAGATGCTGCTTACGACAGAAACAAAATTGCTCAAAACTGGAAAGTAAAACTTGATGATTTGCAAAGCAATGATCCGGAAGGATACATTCATGATGTACAAATTCATGAAGGAATGTCGCATTGGATGAATCTAAAAGATGCTGTTGCATTGCCATGGATGAAAAAATACAAACGAAATCCTCTTCCTACAAAAGTAGTATGGAAACAAGATGATGTAAATCATGAAACTTGCTATTGGTTAAAAACGCCCAAAGCATTTATTACAAATGGAGGGGTAATTAATGCCGAATACAACAAGTCCAAAAATGAAATCAACATTCTAGAAAACTATTCGAATCAGATTCAACTACTGCTTAACGACCAGATGTTGAATTTAGACAAAGAAATCACCATTAAATTTCAAGGAAATGTAATTTATAAAGGTCAAGTTCATCGATCAATTTTGAACCTTCAACAAACAATTTCGGAGAAAGGCGATTCCAACTTGAGCTTCCCGTGTGTCATCACACTAAAAGATAATGCCACTGTTGTGGAAAACAATATCGAGTAAGATTTACTATTCTATAAAAACTCCCTCATCACAGATCAATTGATGAGGGAGTTTTTTTGTGCCCAATTTTCAAGAACTCCATAAGAGATTATTTTTTCTTTGATCCTATTACAAATCCATACAACTCCAATCGATAATTACGATCACAATTGAAGCTAAATATCATTCAAAATCGAACATTTTGTTTATTTTCCTGCCTCCTTTCAGCTGTCGATCGAACCATTACACTTCATAATCGCCTCAGTCATGAGTGAAAACTACCAAAGCTAAATGTAACAATATCAATAAAGTAACATTATCTTTTTAAATTATTCTCAATTTTATCTGCTTGTTACCCCTTTTGTTACCCCAAATTTTAACCGTGCATTTCATAAACTTATCGTCAAATTAGCAAAACACACAAATACCTTAAAATACTCGATAAGATGAAAGAAAAATCAGGAAAAGACAGGAGACAATTCCTAAAAAAATCTGCATCTGCAGTTGCAGCAGCTGCGGCATTTACCATTGTTCCACGTCATGTTTTAGGTGGAAACGGATTTATCGCCCCAAGTGATCAGCTCACCAAAGCCATTATTGGTGTTGGTGGTATGGGACGTGGCCACATTAACTATGAGGGCACAAAACTACTGGCCGTATGCGATGTAGATAAAAATCATCTAAAAGACGTATTAAATCAGGTTGGAAAAGGAGTAGACGGCTATTCTGATTATCGAGAAGTATTGCAACGACAAGATGTTGATGTTGTTCATATTGCAACACCTCCACATTGGCATGGTTTAATGGCAGTAGAAGCAGCCAGAGCCGGAAAAGACATCTGGTGTGAAAAACCAATGACTCGTACAATTGGTGAGGGCCAAAAAGTAGTTGAGGAAGTAAATAAACACGGACGAATGTTCCGATTAAATACATGGTTTCGATTCAAAGATACTTTTTATGGTTTAGGTTCTCCAGTTAAACCTCTAAAAAAGGTTATTGAAAGCGGTGTTTTAGGCTGGCCATTAAAAGTAACTGTAAGTGGAATTACTGGCTATAACTGGAAATTTTACTGGAGTGGCCAACACAATCTAAAACCAATGAATGTACCAGAACAATTGGATTACGACATGTGGCTAGGGCCTGCACCTCACAAACCATATCACCCAGATCGTGTACACTCAAACTTTCGTGGATATTGGGATTATGATGGTGGTGGTTTAGGAGATATGGGACAGCATTATCTTGATCCAGTACAATATTTATTAGGCAAAGACAATACCAGCCCTATTCGAGTGGATGTTGATGCTCCACAACAACACTATGATGCAGTAGGTTCATGGAGACGAATTGAATACACCTATGCCGATGGTTGTCAAATTATACTAGACGGTGAAAATAAGGACAAAGATGCCGCTTATATCGAAGGTCCTAATGGTAAGATATTCCGAAACTTTGAATCAGACATCCCTAATTTGGACAAGTTAATTGAGACTTTACCAGATCCAGAGCCACAGATGACATCTTTTAGTGATTCTGTTCGTACTCGCCAGAAATTTGCCCTTAACGAAATGAACGGACATCGTTCCTGTACCTTAGTAAATTTAGGTGTAATTGCGCTTAGGCTGGGAAGAAACTTAGATTTCGATCCGGATAAACAAAGATTTATTAATGATGAAGGAGCTAACAGGCTTATTAATCAACCAATGCGAGGTCCATGGACTTTCTAATTATCTACTAAGTTTATCAAAAAAATTATTGACAATTAAACCATCAACTCGATGAAACGAATAAGTACAATATTTATCATCATATGCCTTTTCCTCACAATAGGTGCGAAGGCTCAAGATCAAAGAACACTAGACACAAAGCTAGCTGATGTTTTGGCACAAATGCCAACTGATGATCTGGATCATTTAAATAAAGTTATGGCTAATGCCATTTCCTATGGCTCACCTTTTGTTTCGGAATTAACCGAAATGATTATCGCTCCAGGAACTGGAGATGACACTGCAGTTCGCTTTGTAGTAAACAGTTTGGCAAGATATGCAAGTGGATTAGAGGATAACAAAACCAAAGCCTTTATTGAAGCTGAATATCTTAAGGCGCTTGACAAAACGAATAATAAAGATGTAAAAGCATTTTTTATCAGACAAATTAGTTTGGTTGGACACAATTCAACAGTTGAGAAAATAAAGCAATATTTAGCAGACAATAAATTGTGTGAACCAGCGAGTCAGACTTTACTAACAATTAAATCGGAAGAAGCGGAAACAGCTTTTTTAAATGCAATAGCATCTGCTAAAGGCAAAAATTTGGTTACCATCGTAAAAGCGTTAGGTGAACTAAAATCTGACAAAGCACATGCAAAAATTCTTTCTTTAGTGGGGACAGGTTCTTCAAATTTGCAAAAAGTTGTATTGGCTTCGCTTGCCGAAATAGGAAAGCCTGAAGCCTACGATGCATTGCTAAAAGCTGCTAACACGCAAGCTTTTCAATACGAAGCGAGCAATGCTGCTAGTGCTTTTGTAAAATATGCAAAGCAATTGGGCGAGAACAATCACCTGAAAATTTGTAAAAAGGCTTGCGAAGAAATCATAAAATCTAACAACAATCCTGAATTGTTGCACAACAAAGCTGCTGCACTCCAAATTTACGCTAAATATTATGGTAGCAAAGCTAGTTCTATACTTCTTAAAGAGGTTAATAATGACGATAAGGCTTACCGAACAGCCATATTAGTAACGGCAAAAAACAATCCAGCATCGAGTACGAAGAAATGGATTGGAAAAGCTAAATCATCTAAGTCAAACGTTAAGGAAGGTATCATTATTATGCTTGGAAATAAAGCTGATGAAACGGCTATTCCTTTCCTTCAAAAAAATCTATCCTCCTCATCAACTCCAGTTCGAACTGCATGTTTAACTGCATTGGCTAAGATCAGAAGAACAGATGCAATTCCACAAATCATAGAACAGATTAGTGCTGGTAAAGATATTGATCATGCCAAATCGATACTTCTATATTTATTGGACAACGAACAACTTGCTCCTGTTGCAAAAGCTTTGGATCATACAACGGGAAAATCGAAAGCTGCCCTATTGGATGTTCTTGCGGCAAAATCAGGGGAACAATATTTCGATAAAATATTCTCATATACATCAGATAAAGATCAATTCGTTAAAACTTCTGCTTTACTTGCCTTAAAACGTACGGCTAAAGCAAAAGATCTTAATCAATTAATCGAGCTATTATTAAAATCTGATACCAAGGGAGTAAAACCTGTTCAAGATGCAATTTGTGTTTCTGTGTCTAATCACAAGAATTCTGATGCAGGAATTAACAAAGTTTTATTGGCTTTAGATAAAACACAAAAGAAGAATCGTTTTATTGGCATTTTACCTGAACTAGGTGGAAAATTGGCATTGCAAAAAGCTTATGAAGTATTTACAAATGGCAATAAAGAATTTAAGAAAAGTGCCTTTACTGCACTAAGTCAATGGAAAGATCATTCGGCTTCTACAATTCTTTATAAAATCTGCAAAAAGAATTCTGTAAGCTACCGTTCTCAAGCTTTCAATGGTTTTGTAAAGCAAATATCAGGTTCAAATTTACTTTCGGATCAAAAATTATTACAGCTAAGAAAAATTATGCCTTTGGCTGCTAATAATAAAGAAAAACAATTGGTGATTTCAGCTCTTGGAAAAATAAAAACATTTCTAGCTCTTATCTATACCTCTCAATTCATTGATGATAAAAACTTGCAACAAACTGCATGTAGGTCTATTGTGAAAATAGCATTACCTGCTAGCGGTAAAAAAGTAGGATTTTACGGTGTACAAGTAAAAACGATTCTAGAAAAAGTTGAACAACTTATTTCTGGTCCGGAAAGTAATTACATTAAAATTAATATCCGTAAGTACATTAATGCAATGCCAAAAGGCGACGGTTTTGTTTCCATGTTTAATGGCAAGGATCTTACTGGCTGGAAAGGATTAGTTGGCAATCCAATTACCAGAGCGAAGATGGATTCAAAAACATTAGCTAAAAAGCAAAAAGAGGCCAATCAGAAAATGCTTGTTAACTGGAGTGTGAAAAATGGTACCATTGCCTTCTCTGGAAAAGGAGCTAACCTTTGTTCCGAAAAAGATTATGGCGATTTTGAAATGATTGTTGATTGGAGAATTACCAAGCATGGAGATAGTGGAATCTACCTTCGAGGTACGCCACAAGTTCAGGTATGGGATACTTCTCGTGTAGATGTTGGTGCACAAGTAGGATCAGGTGGATTGTATAACAATAGCAAAGGAATTTCGAAACCACTTATGGTTGCCGACAATCCTGTTGGTGATTGGAACACCTTCTACATTAAAATGATTGGCGCGAATGTTACTGTTCATCTTAATGGCGAACTTGTTGTTGATAATGTACCACTTGAGAATTATTGGGATAGAAAGCTTCCAATATTCCCAACTGGAGCCATAGAACTTCAAGCACACGGTACCGATCTTGCTTTTCGCGATGTATATGTGCGAGAAATAAAAGAAGAAGATTACTCTCTTACCAATGAAGAAAAAGCAGAAGGTTTTACGGCTCTCTTCAATGGCAAAAATTTAAATGGTTGGATTGGAAACAAAACTGATTATTTGGTTGAAGAAGGCAATATGGTTATTCGTCCAGAAAAAGGTGGACATGGTAATCTTTATACTGAAAAAGAATACAGTGATTTCGTTTACCGATTTGAATTTAAACTGACTCCTGGTGCGAACAATGGATTAGGAATTAGAACACCAAAAGAAGGTGATGCTGCTTATGTTGGGATGGAATTACAAATTTTAGACAACACCGCTCCTATTTATGCTAATCTTAAAGAGTACCAATACCATGGTTCTGTTTATGGTGTGATTCCTTCTAAAAGAGGATTCTTAAAGCCTGTTGGAGAGTGGAACACAGAAGAAGTAATTGTTAAGGGTTCCAGAGTTACTGTAATATTAAATGGAGTAACAATTACCGATGGTGATATAAAGAAAGCCAGTTTAAATGGTACTTTAGATCATAAAAATCATTCAGGATTACAACGTAAAAAAGGTCATATTGCCTTTTTAGGACATGGATCACTTGTTTGGTTTCGTAACATTAGAATAAAAAATCTAAGCAATAATTAATGAGAAATTTCAATAATCACCCCTACACGAATGCACAGTATATTGCGCTAATAGCGTGTAGGGTGATAATCGGTTGGCACTTTTTATACGAAGGTTGTGTAAAACTTATGAATCCTGATTGGAGTGCCAGAGGCTTTTTATTAGACTCAAGCGGAATGCTTGAGTCTTGGTTTTACTGGATGGCAAATAATGAAGGCACTCTAGCAACAATCAATGTTCTAAATCAATGGGGTCTTGTTCTAATTGGCCTAGGGCTTATCATAGGGCTATTCTCTCGGTTAGCATCTTTGGGAGGAATTGCTATGCTAACATTGTTCTATCTATCGCATCCGCCCTTAATTGGTGTTGATTATTTAATGCCTAATGAAGGTAGTTACCTGATTGTAAATAAAAATCTTATTGAGTTGGCTTCTCTAGTTGTAATCTACCTATTTCCCACAAGCAAAATAATAGGCGTTGACAGACTCATATTTAACAGAAAAGAATAATCGAAGGAGAGATGGAAGAGAAAGAACCAAAAACACGGCCCAAAAGAATGCATCGAAGAGAAGTTCTTAAAGGGTTAGCTACTGCACCAATTGTAGGAGCTCTAGCCTATGGCATATACAAAAAGAATAAATATTACGAAGCACTAAATACAAACCTTCTTGAAGAATTAGATTTTGATTTTGCCAAACAAGAAGACCTTTCGGTTCCTATTAACAAGAAAATCCGTATTGGGGTTGTAGGTTATGGAAGTAGATCAAATTATTTACTTCGTTCTCTCGGTTTTGCGCATCCAAACTATATCGATAATCTATTAAACAAGGCAAAAAAAGACAAAGGCTGGGAGAAAAGATTACAGAATTTCATAGAACAGGAGGATCTTGGCGTAGAAATCACAGCTATTTGTGATGTTTTTGATATTCATGCTGAGAGTGCTATTAAGGCCTGCGGAAATATATTTCGTCAGGGAACAAACGGAAAACAAGGTAAAGCACCTAAAAGGTATAAAACCTATCAGGAATTGGTTAAGTCTCCTGATATTGATGCGGTAATAATTGGTACGCCTGATCATCTTCATTCTCCTATTGCAATAGAAGCAGCAAAAAATGGCAAACATGTGTATTGCGAGAAACCTCTATCCTGGACAGTAGAAGAAACCTATGAAGTTCGAAAAGCGGTAAAAGACAATGATATCGTATTTCAATTAGGACATCAAAACCGTCAAACCGACAGCTATCATGTTGCTAAAAGTATCATAGAAAAAGGTGCTCTTGGGAAAATATCATTAATTGAAGTATGTACCAATCGAAATTCTCCTAACGGAGCATGGGTTTACAATATTCATCCTGAAGCGAATGAAAAAAATATAGATTGGAAACAATTTATTGGCCCCGCTCCTTGGCATGATTTCAGTTTAGAACGATTCTTTCGCTGGAGATGCTGGTGGGACTATAGCACTGGGCTTAGCGGTGATTTGTTCACGCATGAATTTGATGCTATGAATCAAATTCTAAATCTGGGAATGCCTTCATCAGTTATGGCATCTGGTGGTATTTACTTCTTTAAAGATGGTCGTACTGTTCCAGATGTACTTACCATGGCCTATGAGTTTGAAAAACGCGATTTTACGCTGCTTTATAGCGCAACACAGGCCAGCGAAAATGGACGAGGAAGAGTGATTATGGGTCACGATGCGAGCATGAAGATTGGAAATACGCTTGAAATTAAAGCGGATAGAAATTCAACAAAATATAAAGAGAAAATTAAAAAAGGACTCATCGATCCGAATAAACCCATTTTTTCATATATCCCTGGTAAAGATAAAATAGATGCAGTAACATCAGCTACTGAGAAATATTTTGCAGGTAGGGGTTTATTGTATACTTATCGAAATGGAAAACAGGTAGACACAACTCATCTTCATCTTCGTGAATGGATAAATTATATCCGATTAGATAATGGATCGCAACCAAGTTGTAATATCGATCGAGCATTCGAAGAAGCTATGGCTGCACACATGGGTACGATTTCTTACAAAGAAGGACGCAGAACCTATTGGGATTACGAGAATGAAAAAATAGTTTGATAAAACAATTCTAAAATTAAAGGAACGATTCTATGTGATCATGTTTTTACACAGAATCTTTCCTGTAAAATATAGGCTTAGAAACAGTGATAATTCACTCATTTATATTTTAGTAAGAATAACAATCATATTTAAACTTAAATAAGGATCATGAAAAATGCATCTAAACAAAGGCTTTTATCACTGGATACACTCAGAGGATTTGATATGTTCTGGATTATTGGTGGCGGTTTACTTTTTCAAACATTAGCTAAACACACAGATTGGGCTTGGGCCGATTCGTTCGCCATTCAGATGCACCATGTAAAATGGGAAGGATTTCGCGCTTACGATTTAATTTTCCCCCTTTTTATGTTTATTGCAGGCGTTGCTATTCCTTATGCATTATTTAGCAAACTAGAAAAAGGAGTTCCTAAAGTTAATTTGTACAAAAAAGTTGGTAAGCGAGCTATAATTCTTGTGTTGTTAGGTCTAGTTTACAATAGCGTGTTAGATTTTGAATTCGAAACACTCAGAACAGCTAGTGTATTGGCGCAAATTGGTCTAGCCTACCTTTTAGCATCCATCATTGCTATAAATTTCCGATCATTCAAATCAATAAGCATTTGGATACTTGCAATATTAACCATTTATGCTATTCTGCAATTGTTTGTACCTGTACCCGGACATGGAGCTGGCACACTTAGCCCACAAGGGTGCATAAATGCTTATATCGATCGTTTATTTCTGCCTGGCCGATTGCATGGAAAAGTTTTTGACCCCGAAGGTATTATGTGTATAGTTTCAGCTTCTGCCATCACATTAATGGGAGCTTTAGCAGGATTAATATTACGCTCCAATACGTATGTTCCCTATAAAAAAATAGGCATTATTTCGGCACTGGGTGTTATATCAATTATAGCAGCACTTATATTACAAAACTGGTATCCTATTATTAAAGCAGCTTGGACTTCTACTTTCAATCTGCTTACAGGTGGAATTAGTTTTTTACTACTTGCCCTATTTTATTTGGTTATTGATGTTTGGAAAATACAAAAGTGGACTTTCTTTTTTAGGGTCATTGGCCTAAACTCAATCACCATTTACTTGGCTGTTCGAATAGTTAATTTTAGAGATACTTCCGATTTCTTATTAACAGGAATTGCAAGTATATTCGGTAGTTTTGAACAAGTAGTACTTATCGTTGGTTTGATTGCGCTAGAATGGCTCTTATTATATTTCTTGTATAAGAAAAATATATTCCTGAAAGTATAAATACCAAATTGTTACAAATAATTTAGCATGATAGAAAATAGAAAAATTAATGTTGGTATAGTTGGTTTTGGTCTTTCGGGCAGGGTGTTTCACTCGCCTTTTATTCATACCAACCCCCTTTTTAACCTGCTTTACATTGTATCGTCAAAAGATGATGCGCAAGCATTTTACCCTGAGGTTGAGATGATAAGGGATTTCGATGAATTATTAAAAAAGGAAGACATAGAACTTGTCATTGTATGTTCGCCAAATCATTTGCATTTTGAACACGCAAAAAAGGCCTTGGAAGCAGGTAAACATGTAATTGTTGAAAAACCCATTACCCCATCTTCTAATGAGGTATTGCAATTAATGGATATCGCAAAACAAAACCGAAAAAAGCTTCTTCCCTATCATAACCTTCGCTGGAATGGAGATGCAAAAACTGTAAAACAAATCATTGCAAACAATGTGCTTGGCGAAGTGCATGATTACGAAATGCACTTTGATAGATATGTTCCCGTTTACAATAAAAACGCATGGAAATATCAAAGTACAGTAGCTGGTGGAACATTGTACGACTTAGGAGTACATTTAATAGACCAAGCCGTAGATAACTTTGGTAAACCAACCGCTGTTTTCTGCAGACTTTTCACTCAACGAGAAGGTAGTATTGTTGACGATAGCTTCGATCTGAAACTTATTTATCCAAACCTAAATGTAACCCTTAAAGCTGGGGTATTTGTAAAAGAGCAAGGCCCCAGAATTGTTATTCATGGCAAAAAAGGTTCGTTTGTAAAATACGGAATCGACCCACAAGAAGAAATTTTACGCAATGGTGGAATGCCAGTAGGTGAAAATTGGGGTAAACAATCCGAAGAGGAATGGGGAATTTTAAACACCGAAATTAATAACTTAAATTATCGTGGGAAAGTAGAAACACTACCCGGTAATTACCATGCTTATTTCGAAGATATTTACGATGCAATAGTTAAGGATACAACACCATCCGTTACTCCAGAACAAGCGTATTTAAATATTTTAATTATCGAAAAAGCAATAGAAAGCAATAAAAACAATCAAGTAATAAATTTGTAATCACATGAAAAATATTTCACTATTAATCATTGCAATTATTTTAATGATTTCGTGCGCAAGTCAAAAGGAAGATAACATGTTAACAAAAAAAGAAAAAGCAGAAGGCTGGGAACTTTTATTTGATGGAAAAACAACCGATGGTTGGCGTAACTATGGTACAAAAAGCATGACAGGGTGGAAAGTAATTGACGGCGTACTGCATAACTCAGGAACCGGAAGCGATCACGGTGGCGACATCATCACTGAAAAAGAATATGACAATTTTGAGCTTTATATAGAATGGAAAGCAACTTTAAAAAGTAACAGTGGCATATTTTATCATGTAAATGAGAATGCTGCCGATGCCATATACAAAACAGCGCCCGAATATCAACTATTGGATGATATTAACTGGCCTACAAAGTTAAAGCCTTCTCAATATTCTGGTGCCAACTATGCCATGAATACACCTGTTAATGCCAAAGTAAAACCACTAGATGAGTTTAATACTACCCGGATTATTGTTGAAGGTCCTCATGTAGAACACTGGTTAAATGGTGTAAAAGTAGTGGAATACGAACTTTGGAACGACGATTGGGAAAAGAACAAAGAGAACAGCAAATGGAAAGATCATGCCCAATATGGTATGTTTAGAAAAGGTAATATTGGCCTGCAAGATCACGGTGGATTAACCATGTTCCGAAATATTAAAATAAGAAGATTGTAATTTTTTGGGCTGATAAAATCAAATTTAATCTTATCAATAAATGTAAAATAAGCCTGTTTCTCAGAAAAATAATAAATTCAGAACTTTTCAGTCTAAAAATCAACAAAGCCTTTGGTTTTTTAGACCGAAAAGTTCTCTTTTTTTTTATTTTTGTATTCATGAAGAATTACAACAGGAAAATATTAGTAAGCGCCTTTATATGCGCATGGATTCTTTTTACCTGTTTGACTTCAAAAGCTACTAACAAGGACTGTCTTGATGATCAAATATTCCTTAGTTGTGAGCTTACAAGTAATATTAAAAAAGATATTGCAGAAGGCTATCGAGCTTTTATCATTTTACCAAATACTCCCATTGGCAATGCACTGAATGACGTTAATAATTTCCTTAGCAAGAACCAAAACGATGTTATTGTCTTTATTTTTAAAGATTCAGTTACCAATTTAGGATCAAAACTGAATCAACATCAAATCATAAAGTTTATTGCCATACCAGAGCAGAATAAATTGGATAATCTGTCTGCATGTAAACAAAATGGGAAGCAACTATTTATTTTTACTCCCGGTAAAACACCACTTTCCTACGCTACTAAAAACCAAATTTGTGATTATACAGTTCCTAATAACTTTCCTCAAGCGATAGAAAGTGGGTTTTCGGGCAATTCAGCGAATAATTTGGTTCTCTTCGATATTGATAAAAACTTTAACAAGTATAGCGATTCGTTGCAATTGCAACCTGAGTTAATTCCAGAACTATTTAATAAGCATACTGGAAAACTACCTAATTTTTTCCTGACTCGAAATGCAAATGCTTATTTCCATTATAAAATTTTAATGGAAAAACACGCATGGTATACTGCTAATGTAACTCACGATGATAAACCTCTGCATGGTATATCCTGGAAAGAAATTCCAGAAATGGTATCTCATGGGAAAATCCACACCTATGAGGGAAATATTAGTCCTCAAAAAAATGGATTTCGCTTTTCTCCAGACGTATTTCGATTCAATAAAATTAATTCTGTTGACACTAAATTTTTTATTGCCACTCCAAAAGAGCTTGACGATGAATTAGCCCTGTCTCTGGAATTTGACAAAAACATTAACA
The DNA here is from genome assembly GCA_016743925.1 of Labilibaculum sp. Classification (GTDB taxonomy): domain Bacteria; phylum Bacteroidota; class Bacteroidia; order Bacteroidales; family Marinifilaceae; genus Labilibaculum. The sequence continues at coordinate 2,780 of JADGFH010000017.1, read as the reverse complement.
ATTTAGCGACTGGAACTATTGAAGCAGCTCATAGCAATATTTCCTATGTAAAAGATACTCATAAAGGATGGTGTGCTTCTTTTAATGGAGAATCGCAATACATAGATTATGCCACCGCAATTCCACTCCAAGAAAACATCACCGTTAGTGTTTGGGTAAATCCCACTAAGATTGACTACAATCGCAGTATTATTGGTAAAGGAGAAGCTTTTTCCGTAAAAATCAGAGAAGGAAAACTTTTATTCACATCTCCGGATATAAAAGATCATTCATCCGATTCTATAGTGGTTCGAAAAAATGAATGGCAGCAATTGACTTTTGTATTTTCAGCAGCCAAAAATGTTCGCTTTTTCAGAAATGGATTGTTTGTAGGAGAGAAAAAAGTCACTGAAACGAATCATACAAATCAATCTCTGCTTATTGGAACCAATTTGTGGGATGAGTATTTCGAAGGAATGATGGATGATTTACGCATCTGGAACAGGGCATTAAATGATGAAGAGGTTAATCTTATTTACACCCAAAATATTGATATTGAAAAAAGTTTTGAAACTACGCAAATAGTATTGTTGGCATTGCTCGCTTTCATCGTTTCACTACGCCTTTTCTTTCGTAAAAAAATCTCCTTTAAACGAAACGAAAAAAATTTAAGCTTACAAAATACAAAGCCTGAAACTTCAACTGTATTACAAGAGGAATTAGCTCAAATTGATGGTGCGTCGATTAGATTGTTTGGTGGATTTCATGTTGTTAATCGGGAGGGTAAAGATCTAACAGCATTATTTTCGACGCGCAGGAAACAACTTTTTATTATTGTATTAATTGATACATTCAGAAAAGGTGGTATTAGTTCAAAGAAACTAACAGACAACCTGTGGCCAGGACATTCAATTGAAAGTGCTAAAAACAATAAAAGCACCCAAACACAAAGACTCAGAGATATTCTATCTCAAAAAACTGGTATCCATATCGATTTTAAAAATAAAAAATGGAAGATCAATTTAGAGGATGATGTTTACTGTGATATTAAGCAATATTTTGTTTTACTGAATCAATTAAAAAACGAAAATCAGCTTATTTGTAATACAAACTTACTAGAAGAATTTCTATCCATTATTGAAAAAGGTGCTCTACTTCCAAATATGGAAGAAGAATGGCTTGATGAATTTAAAAGTAAGGTGTCAGATGAATTACTAGAGTGTTTATTGCCCTTATACAATAATAAGGAGTACTTAAAAAACAATAAACTAGTGCTTCGTCTTTCCGATACACTTCTAACTTTCGATCCTTTAAACGAGATGGCATTAACCCATAAGGTGAATACTTTATATCGATTAGAGAAAAAAACTTTGGCACTCGAATGTCTTGAACATTTTAGCAAATATTATCAAAAATGCTATAATCAACCTTTCGACACATCTACTTTAAATCCTTTTAACAAGAATTCTTAGAAACTGTTTAAACTACACTTCTACTTCTCCCACTGCCGTAAGCTTTTATCGTGTGGTTCTAGATCACCACAATCACACCATTCAAAATTTCCTTATCTCCGCTACAGCCTCTTGCAATACCAATCGATTAAATCGTTTCCAATACCACATCTGCCACCTCCTGTTTTCCACTCTTGATATAATCTCTTAAACCATCTAAATTGGCGGTTTGCATGGCTTCAGTAGTAAATTTTTCGTTGTGTAACTTGAACAAATCACCACAACCAGCCTCTTCGAACATGGCCGATAAGCGAGGATAAACCTCCTGATCCACATTCATGAACGTACTCAATCTGTCAATTTTCCAATACTCGATATCATTCCAACCCAAACCACATATTTCTTTTAACTTATCCCCTTCGGGAGTAGTAGCATGCGTAACAAACAAAAAGGTGCGAATCACAAAACAATCATCTACAATCTGACAATAAAAATAACCAACTTTTATTCCGTACAATATAAATGGAATAAGTATATATGAATTAACATTATAAAAATGAGGAAAACGACTAATATTCTCGAATAAATTGTAATTAATTGCCTCTTCATCCAATAAATCCAATCTCTCCATTAATCTTTTTAATGCATGAGATTGAATATAAACAGGAATCATTCGTCTGTCTTCTCCTTTATGATCAAAAAATTCTGTCACATCGAACTCAACAAACCATGGATTACCAACTTTTGGTAAAATCAATCGATAAACAAGCCTACCTACTCCGTCAATTCTAATTTTCTTTTTTGCGGCATAGCAAACCTTCATTCTTAAATTGAAATACAAATGTGGATTTTTAGGATCCACATAAGAATGCATTACAGATAATGTATAAATCTTATTATAAAAATTACTAATGCTCGTTATCGTTTTAAATAAATGTAAGAATATATAATCTACTAAATCCGAATCTTCAAGTTTTATATTGGCAGCTGAACCAATGTGTTTCCACAATTGAAATCTACGCTCAGGTCGAATTGTTTCCCAATTCATAACTGAAAAATAACAGTATAGTAAATTTATATCGTGTAAAGAATACGATTTTCCATCGTGTTCCAAAATTGTCTCCTCTAGCCTTTCATTTACTAAACTGCCAATATACTTTAACTCAGTAGAACTAATTTTTTGATTACAATCAGCAATTGGCATATTAAATTTAAAATGGAAGATATACAATATTTCTTGCTCGTCTTTATTAAACTTTAATCCATTTCCCGAAGGAGAAAATCGCTTTAAGAAATCTTGCATTTCTCTCTCAACCATTCGTACTCCATCCTTTCTTCGGCATGGTTTAC
>JADGFH010000654.1 GCA_016743925.1 Labilibaculum sp. | reverse complement strand
GGACATAATACCAAAAAAAACAATCCCAAGAAATAGCATGGTAGTCGTAACGGGACGATCTATCGCAAATTTTGTAATCTTCATAATGCTATTTATTTTATACGTTCTATGCGTTGACCGTCTTTCAGTTTCTCAACACCTTCTATAATTAATAACTCTCCTTCATTCACACCATTTTCAATAAGAAAATCCATTCCAACAAGCTGCTTATACTTTATTTTTCTAATAAGAGCTTTATTGTTCTTTATAAAGTATGCGTAATAAGCACCTTTTTTTTTCTTGGTAGAAGTTCTTGGGATTAGAATGGCATCATTTTTTTTATGCGTAACTACATTTACTTTAAATGTAGCACCGGCTCCATTAAAATCTTTCATCTCCTTAAAGCTTGCTTCAACATGAAAAAGTTTTCTACTCTTATCCATTTGAATAGCTTTTTGGCTTACTTTTCCCAATACTTGTTGGCCCAAATATTCTAAGTAAACAGTATTACCCACATGAATTGAACTAATATCATTAAGTGGCACATAGAATGAAAGCTTTAATTCTTCGGTATTCGCAATACTGCAAATTTTATCATCTACTGCTATTTCTTCATTCTGTCTAACAAAAACATCGGTAACAATTCCAGAGAAGGGAGCGATAATTACATTTAGTTTCTCTAAACGCTCAAGCTCTTTCATTTGCACATCCATTTGTGTTTTAGAACGCTTCAACTCAATTTTAGCAACAGAACCTATTTTAAATAATTTCACTTGCCTATCATAAGTATCTTTTAGTTCTTTATAAGTCAAGCTAGCTTGTTCTACTTGCAATTCATGGTTAATTGGAGGGTAAGAAAAAAGAACATCTCCTTTTTTAATTCTTTGTCCACTTTTAACATTCGAAACAAGCACTTGTCCCGGCATATCGGCAACATATGTCATGCTTTGATGATAATTAGCTTTACCAAAATATGTTTTTCTAAGTTCTAATTCTTTAGACTCAATTTTAACTGCTCTTACTTTAACAACAACTTCTTCTTTTTTAGTAGAAACTTCTGATGCACTGCTGCTGCATGATATATGGCTAATGCTAATAATTGACAGCAATAGAAACCAAGCAATATTTTTCATGTGGTTCATTTTTATTTTATATTATTTCTGTAGGATTCTTTGTAATTGAAGACTTGCAATACGGTAGTCTAAATTTGCATTTAGCAAACCCAATCGTGACTTCGTTAATTCAAGGCGAATTTCTTTAAATTCAAGAGGTGTAATAGCTCCTAAACTTATCTGCTCATTAGCTACACTTAGTTCTTTTTCGCTTAGGCGTATTAATTCATTTTCCTCTTCTATTTTCTGGATGGCATATCGGATATTCAATTTTGAATTTTCTATCCCATTGTTCAATAAGAGTCTTGAATTCTCTCTCTCTAATTGTAAATTATCATGTTCGAGTCTTGCCACTCTCAGTTTTGCCGAATTCCTTCCTCCATTAAAAATAGGAAGTTGAATATTCAACCTGCCATAGAAGAGTTTGTTATTCTGATCAAATTTAAACTTATTATCATTTGCACTATAGGAATAACCAAGCCCAACTTTAACAGTCGGTTGCCACAAGGTTTTATTGATTTTTATTTGCTGTTCCGACATCTCAACTTGCTTGTTCAATAGCTTAATTTGAGAATTGAAATTGAGATTGGTATCAGAATCATTCTGCTCTGAAATAAGTAAATCAGGACTAGCAATACTTCCTTCTAAAACGAGTTCTTGACTAAGAGGTATTCTAGCTAAATACTTCATATTATTCACTACTGTGGAGTAGGTATTTTGTGCAGACTGAAGTGCGGGTAAACTTCTTTTGTAATATAATTCTGATTTTTGCACTTTTATCTCGCTCACAAACCCCTCTTCAAAAAGCGATTTCATCTTATCCCATTGCGATTTTGCAATCAGCTTGTTTTTTTCTAAAACAAGCAGGCTCTCTTTTGCATAAACAGCCTGATAAAATAAGAGCGTTCCCTTATGAATAAGTTCTTTAGTCAAATCCTCTCGTATTAACTCAGATTCTTGACTGGCCAGCTTGCTCAACTTGTAGTTGGCTGATGCGAATGGAGCATATAAAACTTGCTCGGCAATAATATTTGCATCAATATTATTTTTGAAGTTAGTCCTAAACTTACTTGGCAATCCTTCGGTGGATTCATTTAAGAACATATAACTTTTAGTAAAGTCTCTTTTCAAGCTAAAATCAGAATTCACACCGGGTAATAATTCTGCCTTTGCAAGCTTTACATTTTCTTTAGACACATCAATTTTATTCTCACTTTGTTTTAATTGCAGATTCTCTTTTTTTAATAAGTCCAGATATCCATTAAGATCTAAACTTTGTCCAAAAAGCGAACAATTAACCAGTAAGAAAAAACTAAGAATTGAAATTCTCATACAATATAATTTTCTACGTTACACATCGATTCGTTTCGATTTTCGATGCAAACCTAGAAATCAAATTGCTACCAATCTTCCGTAATAATAAATCGGGATAAACTAGAAAATATCAAACGTTCGGAATCATAAATCCGAACACACTTAAGCCCTCTCCAAATGATAGTTACAGATAGTACAATTGAAGTGTTAAGTAAGGTTAAATAACCACAGTCGTTCTGAAAGATCGAGTAATTTTGAAGATAAAAGCGATTCTAATGCTTGCTTTTTTTGTATTCGGATGGTGTTTTCCCAGTCACTTTTTTAAACGAAGTATAAAAAGTGGTTTTGCTATTAAATCCTACTTCGTATGCAACTGCCAAAATAGTCATTGATTTAAATTTTTCATCGCAAAGCAAATCTTTCGCTTCCTGAACTCGATAATGATTCACAAAATCAAGAAAATTCATATCTAATTTTTCATTGATCACTTGCGATACATGAGGCAATGGTTTGCCAATTTTAAGAGCCAAATCGTTCAATCGTAAGGTAGGGTTTTGATACAATTTATCAACCTCCATGAATTGAATTAACTGTTTCCAAATTTCTTCCGATTGATCATCTTTTAATGTAGACTTTGCATATTTTTTAATCTCTTGATTTAGCTTCTCCTGCATAGGGTGATAGGATGAAAAAATAGGTATACGAATAGACCAAATTGCAATTGTAAATATGAATAGACTTGTAAGTAAGGCATCAAACTTATCCGACCACATCAAATTTTGAAAATAAGAATTTAATATTTTAACAAATCCTTCTGTCTTGAACCCTAATAATTCAGGATTAACAAATACTTCAATAATTGTGTAAATTACTAGAAGTAAAAGCGTACTTATATAAATATAACTAGCCGAGCTAATGATCTTCTTTGACCATACAAAATTTAAATGATTAGATGTCGCAACTGTCTCAATTCTAATGGCCTTAACCTTTCTTTGAACAGAAACCACAGCGAATACATTAAATACGAGAGCCATATAATAATCCAATAATAAAATAAAATGTTCAAATGTAATAAGAGCAACAGGCTCTTGTAACTTCTGTAGAACATCTCTAAAACTGAAAATTATTATCATATGAACAAATGAATAGATGCCCAATAAAATAATCCAATATCTTATCTTTATATCCAGCTCCAATAAACTTTTTGCATAAAGTAAATACACAAAGCCTGTTAAGTGATAATAATAATAGGAATACCACAAATAATCATCTACACCATAAAGATAAATCTCATACAGACTATAAGTTGTCATCAGAATCACCAAAGCCAATAAATACCTTGCCTTTGCATTTCCAGCATGAGTACTCTTACTGAACAAAACAAATACTCCTAGTAGTACACCTATAATTGTCCCAAATAAGGGAATAAGTTTTATAATATCTGTCAT
>JADGFH010000016.1 GCA_016743925.1 Labilibaculum sp. | reverse complement strand
TGGCTTGACCCAATAGTGATAAAGCATTTAAAAGAATGCGATGAAATATGGCACGCTGGAGATATTGGAGGAATCGAATTAGCAGATAAATTATCCGAAATAGCTCCCCTAAGAGCTGTTTATGGAAATATAGACGACCATAATGTTCGCATTGTTTACCCAAAGCACCAACGCTTCTTTTGCGAAGAGGTTGATGTATGGATTACACACATAGGAGGCTATCCTAAAAATTATGACCGAAATGTAAAATCGGAAATTTTTGAGAATCCTCCGCAATTATTTATTTCAGGTCATTCGCATATTTTAAAGGTGATTTTCGATAAGGAATTGAATCTTTTACATATCAATCCTGGAGCATCAGGAATTAATGGTTTCCATAAAGTTCAAACCATGATAAAATTTACGATTGATGCAAAAGAGATCAAAGATCTTCAAGTTGTAGAGTTTGGAAATAAGGGAAGTTAGTACTTGCCAATTTTTAGATATCTGATAAGTCTACTTTTTAAGGGGGAAATTTATTTTTTAAGGGTAGAATACGCTCTTTTTGCTGCGGGTTGAAAGCTAATAAAGATTTTTAGTTGCGGCTTTTTAATATAGCAAGTTTTTGTTATATTTAGATATTTGAATTTAATCATACTTAACAGGTGCTTATGATATTTTTAAAATCCTAATCATTTGTTATACAGTCAGTCTCACAAAGACTGATTAACTACAAAAAGCGCATTAAAAGATCGGTAAGTCTGAATATATTCCATTTCTTTTGCGCTTAATTTAAAATTCGAATTATTAACCAATTGAAATATATATAAATCAAAAATTCATTAAACTATGCTATTTGATTTTAATTTGATAAAATCTGTTTACGAACAAATGCCTGAAAAGGTAAATAAAGCAAGAAAGACGCTTGGCAAACCACTAACATTAAGCGAGAAAATTTTATACTTTCATTTATCCGTAGAGGAAAAGGGAGATAAATTTAATAGGGGAGAAGATTATGTGAATTTTGCCCCAGATAGAGTTGCGATGCAGGATGCTACAGCTCAAATGGCTCTTTTGCAATTTATGAATGCAGGAAAGACCAAAGTTGCAGTTCCTTCAACAGTTCATTGCGATCATTTAATTCAAGCTGCAAGCGGAGCTAAGGAAGATTTAAAAGATGCTGTCCAACAAAATAATGAGGTATATAATTTTTTACAATCAGTATCTAATAAATATGGGATTGGTTTTTGGAAACCAGGAGCAGGTATTATTCATCAGGTAGTGATTGAAAACTACGCCTTCCCTGGAGGAATGATGATTGGTACAGATTCTCACACGGTAAATGCAGGTGGACTAGGAATGGTTGCTGTAGGTGTTGGTGGTGCTGATGCTGTAGATGTGATGGCAGGAATGCCTTGGGAATTAAAGATGCCTAAATTAATTGGTGTAAAATTAACTGGGAAATTAAGCGGTTGGGTTTCTCCTAAAGATGTGATTTTAAAAGTAGCAGGTATTCTTACTGTAAAAGGCGGTACTGGTGCTATTGTTGAATATTTTGGTGATGGTGCTGATGCTATGTCATGTACTGGGAAAGGAACCATTTGTAATATGGGTGCTGAAATTGGAGCAACAACTTCAATTTTTGGATATGATCAAAATATGAGTAACTATTTACGCCATACAGGTCGTGAGCAAGTTGCTGATTTAGCTGATGTAGTAATGGAGCATCTTCGTGCTGATGAAGAGGTATATGAGAATCCAGAGATGTATTACGATCAGGTAATTGAAATTAACTTGTCGGAAATGCAGCCATATATTAATGGACCATTTACACCAGATTTGGCGCATAGCTTAGCTGAATTTGGAAATGCAGTTAAAGAAAATAATTACCCTCAAACTTTAGAAGTAGGATTGATTGGTTCCTGTACGAACTCTTCTTACGAGGATCTTTCCAGAGCTGCTTCTTTGGCAAAACAGGCAAAAGATAAAAATTTAAAGGTTAAATCTGAATTTGTTGTAACTCCAGGTTCGGAATTAGTAAGATATACAACAGAGCGGGATGGTATTTTAAAGGAGTTTGAAGATATTGGAGGTGTTATTATGGCCAATGCTTGCGGACCTTGTATTGGTCAATGGAAACGTCACACAGACGATCCAACACGTAAGAACTCTATCATTACATCTTTCAATAGAAATTTCGCGAAACGTAATGATGGCAATCCAAATACACATGGTTTTGTAGCCTCTCCAGAATTGGTTACAGCTCTGGCTATTGCTGGAGATCTTTGTTTCAATCCAATGACCGATACTCTTATAAATGAAGATGGAGTAGAGGTGAAGTTAGATGAACCTAAAGGATTCGAATTTCCACCAAATGGATTTGACATGAAAGACTCAGGCTATCTTGCTCCAGGTACGGATGGCAGCTCTGTTTCTATTGAAGTGAAAGATGATTCGGAACGTTTGCAATTATTAGCTCCTTTTAAGGAATGGGATGGTGAAAACTATACTGGATTAAAATTATTGATCAAAGCCAAAGGTAAATGTACAACAGATCATATTTCAATGGCAGGACCTTGGTTAAGATACAGAGGTCATTTAGATAATATCTCTAACAACATGTTAATTGGAGCGGTTAATTATTTTAACGAAGAAACCAATTCAATTTTTAATCCGGTAAACGGAAAATATGAAGAGGTACCTGTTACTGCTCGAGCTTTAAAAGCTTGTAGTTTAGGTTCAATCGTAGTTGGAGATGAGAATTATGGAGAAGGATCATCTAGAGAGCACGCAGCAATGGAACCAAGGCACTTAGGTGTGAAGGTTGTAATTGTACGTTCTTTTGCTAGAATCCACGAAACCAATCTTAAAAAGCAAGGAATGTTAGGTTTAACATTTGCTAATAAGGAAGATTACGATAAAATTCAGGAGAAGGATAAGTTTGATCTGATTGGATTGAAGGACTTTGCTCCTGGTAAACCTTTAGAATTAGTTGTTACGCATGAAGATGGATCAAAAGATTCGATTGTAGCAAATCATTCTTATAACAAGGTTCAAATTGACTGGTTTAAGGCGGGGAGCGCTTTAAATCTGATAAGAAAACAAAATGCAAAATAAACAACAAACTAATGCTAACGCGAAACCAATCTCCCCGGTTGGTTTCCAAACCTAAAGTTTAGACTATATGAAAAAAACACTTAAGCAAACCTTATCCGAGAAGATTGATAAACAAAGACCCAGAACAAAAAAATTATTGCAAGAATACGGGGATGTAGTTGTTGATCAGGTTACTATAGCCCAGGTGATTGGCGGAATGAGGGGACTGAAATCTTTAGTTACGGATATTTCTTATTTGGATGCAGATGAAGGAATTCGTTACAGAGGATATACATTGGAAGAAGTAATTGAAGGATTACCAAAACCTAAAGGTGGGGACATGCCTTATGTTGAGGGATTGTTTTACTTACTCCTTACTGGCGATTTTCCTAATCAGGAAGAGGTGATGCAAGTTGTGGATGAATTTAGTAAACGTCGAATTGTACCGCGTTATGTGTATGAGGTGATTGATTCATTTCCATGTTGTAGCCATCCAATGGCAATCTTTTCAACTGCGATACTTACATTGAATCGAGAATCTGTTTTTAACAGACAATACCATGCTGGATTAAATAAAAAAGATTATTGGGAAGCGACTTACGAGGATTCGTTAAATTTATTAGCGAAACTTCCAGAAATTGCTTCTTATATTTATAATAAGCTATATCGTCAAGGGCCAAGAATTAATTCCAACCCTAATTTAGATATGGGAGCGAATTTTGCTCACATGATGGGAGTTGAAAAGCCTTACGATGATGTTTCTCGTTTGCATTTTATCATTCATAGTGATCACGAAAGTGGTAACGTGAGTGCGCATACAGGTCACTTGGTAGCTAGTTCGTTATCTGACATTTACCTTTCTATCTCTGCGATGATTAATGGTTTGGCTGGTCCATTACACGGTCTTGCAAATCAGGAAGTACTAAGATGGTTGCAGGAGGTGATGGATAAAATGGATAATCGTGTTCCTACTAAAGAAGAAATGACTCAGTTTGTATGGGATACATTGAATTCGGGACAAGTTATTCCTGGTTTTGGTCACGCTGTATTACGTAAGACTGATCCAAGATATATGCTTCAACGTGAATTTAGCTTGAAACACTTGCCTGAAGATCCTATTTTTAAGTATGCAGATATGCTTTATCAAGTGGTTCCAGATATTCTTAAAGAGCATGGAAAAGCAAAGAATCCTTGGCCAAATGTTGATGCTCAGTCTGGAGTAATTCAGTGGCACTATGGAGTTACTGAGTATGATTTTTATACTGTATTATTCGGAATTGGTCGTTCGATTGGTATTTGCGCCAATGTGATTTGGGATCGTGCCTTAGGTTATCCTTTGGAGAGACCAAAGTCAATTACGACTGATATGCTTGAAAAAATTGCTGGTATAAAAAAGATGGCTGAAGCTGAAGAAAATAAATAATTATTTAAGCATAAAAAAGAGCTGGTTTCACAATTGAAACCAGCTCTTTGTGTATAAAAAAAACTGTAAAAAAGTTGGTGAAGACCCTTTTACAGTTTTTAAGCAAAAACTAACAATATGGAAAAAATCCAATTATTTTAAATTTTAAAAGAAATACTTCAAATCCTAATCACAATTCTAACCTTAACCTAAACAAAATTAGGATCTGAAGTATTCTCAAAGCAGAAGCACATTCTACTTTTCTCGCCACAATTCACAATAAAAGTTTTGTAACTTTCTTGTGATATCCCTTTCACATTACAAAAATGCATGAAATATTGTTTTGGGTTTTCATTGTATTTACCCAAAAGGGGAGTTGAAAATACTCAAAAATTATTGGGTGATTTACGCCAAGTGATGAGTGTTATTTGGTAAGGATTTGATTTGTAGTTAATAGCAAGAAAAAAGCCAATCGTTGTTCGATTGGCTTTTTTAATGAGGTTTATTTATCTGTCGAGATTAACAATCCCCTAATTTCATTTTCTAGTTTGTCAAGATCACCGCTAACCTGTTTTTTAGCGTCTTTGAGTTTATCTGTAAGATTATTTGATAATCCTTTGTAATAATCAACACCATTAAGAAGATTTGTTTTAAATTTCTCCAGTGTTCTGATTTGTTTCTTGACAGGATTTTTCAACTCATCAATTTGTTCTTTAAGATAGCCTACATAAAGATCTAACTCTTTAACAAACATGTGCGGACGATCTTTTCGAACAATTAAATTGGTTCTGTTGTAAATATGATCAACCATTTCTTTTAGCTTGGCTTTTTTTGAAAAGTAAGCTAAATTTGGACCAGGGCATATAGAAACACCATCACCATCTGCTTTTGTATCAATATGATTTACAAGGAACGAGGATGCCGATAGACCTTTACACAAACAAGTTTTTTCAAGTAACAAACTAATTTCTTTATCATACTCTTCTTTTGGAAGATCTTGATTTTTCAAATCAGCAAGTTTTAACTTCTGATATTGTACTGAAGCAGTACAAATTGGTTTTTCAGTAAATTCAGTATTCGCTAACATGTATTTTTTCGTACATGCACTTCCTGGTTTGTTTGCTGCAAATTTTTTCAGAACGTCTCTGTCTCTGGTATTCCCAAGTAGCGTATTGTAACGTACACCTAATGGAGAAGCATGACTAAGAGCTAAGTCTTTTTCTTTAGCATCTTCAAGCAAGTGTAAAGTGTTATCATCAACATCACAAGCTTCAGGAACCAATAGAAATGGAGTTCCCCAACCAATAGAATCAAGATTGTAGTGGCTCATTAGGAATTCTTGCTCTTCAGCAGTTCCAACTCCACCTTGAGCTGTAACTCTAATATCTAAATTAGATTTTGGGTAAGCTCGTTCTTTTGTTTTTAGCGCATTAAATAAGATCTCATTAAGAGTCTCTTTTAATTCCTCTCTGTTTGCCTTGAATTCTTCAAGAATTGGTCCCATTAAAAATCCATCTGTTGCGAAGGCATGACCACCACAATTCAGACCCGATTCAATACGAAATTCCGAAATCCAGATTCCCTTTTTAGCAAGATATTTACCCTGTATTAATGCAGAGCGATAATCACTTACTTTAAGAACAATCTTCTTTTTGATATATCCTGTTTCATCAGGATAAAAATCTTCGAATTGTTCTAGGTATCCATATAGGCGAGGGTTCATACCCGCAGATAAAACCATGGAGCTCTCCAGGTTACTCATGGCAAATCCACGAAGAGCTGCATGTGCGTCGTTGTATTCTGCTGGTAATTGCTCACCTTCATAAAAATTATCTTTATCTAACTTGGTCATGATGTTTACATCAATGGATCCAAGTGGAAGATTATTTGTTAACCATTCTTTTGCTTCTTTTACGTAAGAATTGCCATCAAATTTTTCCTTGAATTCTTTTTTCACTTCTGAAAAATCAGGTAATAAATCAAGATACTCTTCAAGATCTTCTTTTTTCTCCTGTACGGAAGTCTTTAGATTTTCGAACTTCTCTTTTACAATCGTATCCATTAAATTTAGATAAGATGTAATTCTTTCAGCACGAAAGTCTTTTGTTTTTTCCGTAATTGGCTTAAATGGTAAGCTGAGTTTAGTACAATACAACTCTCTCATTTTTTCAAGTAAGATATCATCAACAATTGAAACTACTGATGAAATTCCTAAATGAGCCACTTTTACAGGAGTATCTACGGTAAACCCGGTTCCCATAACTGGAATGTGGAAACTATGTCCTAAAATTTTACTCATGTAACTGTTTATTTGTTTTGCTTGATATTTATCACAATATTTATTAGCTAAAATAAAGGCCTTCAGCTATTAAATTGCGAGTGGCAAGTTATACTTTTTGATACTGATATCAAAGCTATTTTACGTATTTATACCTCTTATTCAAGGAAGAGGGTATTAGGTTGAATAAGGATAGTTGGAAGAGAATGTAACAGTATTATTACATTAAAATAACTGATACTGGCTTTTCGAATTGGCAAGATCAATATTTTCTAATTGAAGTAATTTGGCTTTTGTTTCTAGGCCACCTGCGTAGCCGGTTAATTTACCATTTTTCCCAATTACTCTATGGCAAGGAATAATAATTGGAATTGGGTTTAAGGAATTTGCCATGCCGATTGCTCGGCAAGCGTTAGGTTTATTTATTGAAAGAGCAATATCTTGATAAGAACAAGTTTCACCATAGGGTATTTCTTCCAATTGTTTCCAGATTTGTTTTTGGAAAGCAGTTCCTTCTGGGGCTAGTTTTACATCGAATTTTGTTAATTCATTATCAAAATAGGCTTTTAACTGATTCCTAACTTCCTTTAGACGATCTGTATTTTTAACCCAGTTATCTTCTATCTTTTTTAATTGATTTTCATCTTCAAATAGAATTTTAATTAGTCCATTATCGTTAGCAATCAGCAGTAAATTACCGATTGGAGAAGAAAGAATGTCATAATAATTCATAGTGGAGGTATTTAATATCTATTTAATAATCGTTTCATTTTCAATGTAACTAATTTATTAGAAAAACAGATCAGTTTTAAGGGAAACAGGAATAAATTAAGGATATGTTCTGAATTGGAGAGCAATCCATTAATTACCATAGATAGGACTAATATCCTGAATGGAATTGATATCGGATTTTACCACTTATTTGTGTGTGAACGTCAATATATGAACCAAAATTATGCTCATTATTCGTTGGGTAAAAATACTAATATTGGTAAGGTAGGCAAATTTAAAATATTGCAAAAATATAGAAATGCATAACAAATTAATAGAATGAACGTTGGGAATAAAGAATTGGTAATTCGCACTATTTAGAAGAAAAAAAACGTTCTAGACCTTGCAAATACAGAGATTCTTCCTTACTTTGCAAGTAATAAGATGAACGTTCTTTACATATAAGATAAGCGCATAACCGCACTAATTATCGATTGTTAAACTCAACATTTATAAGATACCGAGTAAGCTACAAGCTTGTAAAAGCAGGCCCCAACCTTCGGGTTGTTTCGGCACAGGGGAAACTTGATCATGCTGGCACTCAAATCCTGATATACAGGAGTTTAAAATTCCATTAGTTAGTGTGGTTTTTTTATGTCTTTCTCAAAAGTGTGAGGTGAATTAACTACTTGAAAAACAAGCTGTAATGATTTTTAAAATAAAAATGTTTCTTCTTGTTTAATACGATATTTTGTGCCAGTTTCTGAAAAATTCAATTCAATTACTTTCCAGCAAATTAATTTCACCAAGATTCTTTCTGCCTTGTATCTACTAATTCGAGCAACTTTACAGAATTGATTTTGACTTATTTCCTCATTATTTTTTAGGTAATCCATTAATAAGGATTCTGTGTCAGTATATTCCAAATAGGTTCCTGTCGGTTTTGATCTCTTTTTCCATACCTCCAACAGAATTTTATTAGCCAAATGATTTTCATCAGCTCGTCGGATATAAGCTAACCATTTACCGTTTTCATTTTCGGCATAATGAGGCATTTCAGTAGATGGATGAATTGTTATTTCTAGAACACCTTTACCATTTACATTCCAAACTTTGCTTTCAAATATGATTTTGGGGCGAGAGTACATTTCTGCTGCCGCCTTTATCATGTGAAATTCCTCTTCGACTTTTGTACCAGCTATTTTGCCGTTATCTTTTACACCAATCAGCAGCTTTCCGCCATCTGTGTTGGCGAAAGCTGAAAGTGACTTGGCAATTTTTCTGGAATCTGTAATGCAGAATTTAAAATCCTGCTGCTGATGTTCGCCTTCGCGAATCAGCTTATCGATATAATGAACCATAGCTAAAACAATTAAATAGGGTTCGTAATTGAGTTAATTTTATTCTAAAACGATTTTCATTTCGCAACGTTGACAATGAAATTCAAGTTTGTATCTGTTCTTGTTATCGACCAGATATAAAGGCGTATTTGGCTTTGCATCTGTGCTAACTTCTTTTTTACACATACCAAATTCATGTCGCAAACAATGTCGTGTCGTCATAATGGTTTTTCCATTATAGTTGGATTGCAGCTCAAACCCCTTCTCAATCTTTTCTACACCACATTTATGGTAGAATTCTTCTGCTTTACAATTCACCACATTTCCCATGTAAGTTAAATTCTTGGTAGGATACTGTGGATGAGAAATTAGCGCTTGATTTTCTTCTTTTTGAAAAGCTTCAATTCTGATTTCCGTTAAACGATCGAGAACATTCCGTCGCAATTCGTTCAGTTGTTTTGCTTGTACAAAGGGAACATCGGTAAAGTTATCATCAATGTTGCTAATGCTGTAAATGGAACCACCTGATTTTACTAGTTGCTTTTGAAGGTTGCTAATTGCCATTTCTCTGTTACGCGCCAATTCAAAATCTTGTTGAAGTTGAACCGAAGCAGTTATCCCATCTTCATCGGTTGCAAATAGAGTAAGTGTATCATTATTAAACTCAAGATAGAATTCCACAGAAATACGTCGAATGGAATTGTCTCTTTTAAGTGTTTTTGCAAATTCGTGATCATTGTTGCGATACAAAGTAGCACCTTCAACCAACATGCTCATTTCACTTGGAAAAACTTGCTTGCCTTTTACACCATTTACCAGAATTCCTTTTAAAAGTTTATTTTGATTAAAAAAACAAAGCCCATCACCATTATGGATTTCATATTTGGTGTCAATAATGAAATGGTCCTTTCTGATTGAAACAATTTTACCGATTTCTTTACCTAGTGATTTTGGCGTATGAAAATTCGCAATTTCTGGTATTCTTCCCGTTAAAAAGTAAGAGGTGTAACCCCTATTAAATGTTCTATCTAAATCAGGATCAAACTTTGGAGCTATTGTTCCCGATGATGCTTTTGTAAATTCTTTTTTCTTCTCAAATACATTATCAAGCTCTTTTCTATAGTAGCTTGTAACATTTTTAAGGTAAGAGCTATCTTTTAATCGCCCTTCAATTTTTAAAGAGCAAATACCAGCTTCCACTAAATCTTTCATATGACCAGATAGATTTAGGTCCTTCAGAGAAAGCAAGTGTTTATCTTTTGCAATTACTTTACCTTCTTCATCTACCAAATCATACTTCATTCTACAAGCCTGACTGCATTCACCTCTATTTGCCGATCGACCACCAATAGCATGTGAGAAATAGCATTGTCCACTTAAGGAAACACACAAAGCTCCGTGAATAAAGTACTCCAATTCTACATTTGTATTTTTACGGATCTCTTTAATCTCTTCCAGAGAAAGTTCACGTGCCAAAATGATTCTTTTGAAACCAACTTTTTCAAGAAATTTGATTCGATCTAGGTCGTAATTATGAGTTTGCGTACTTGCATGCAATTCGATAGGGGGAAGATTCATTTCCAATACGCCCATATCTTGAACGATTAGAGCATTCGCACCTAACTTGTACAATTCATGAATTAATTCTTCTGCTTCTTTTAGTTCATGATCATACAAAATCGTATTCATCGTAATGAACACCTTTGCCCAGTATTTGTGAGCATATTTAATAAGCTCAGCAATGTCTTCAAGTGTATTTCCTGCTGCCGATCGAGCACCAAATTTAGGCGCTCCAATATATATAGCATCAGCTCCATAGTTAATGGCTGCCATTCCTGTTTCCAGGTTTTTGGCTGGAGCTAATAGTTCAATTTGTTTCATCTGTTTATAATTTTCAACGAAGATACGAAGCAATGTCGAGATCAGTAGATGTTCAAGACTATTGTTTTTGAAATTGATGGAAACAAGTGTCCAAAATCAATTTATAGCTTCTTTAACATTTCTTTTTATAATATTACAAATCTTATTTTTATCTTGAATGAATAAAAATAATAAAAAGATATGACTAAAAATACATTATTAAGTCCTTTTGCTATTGGGGATATTGAATTGAAAAATAGAATGATAATGGCTCCTATGACTAGAAATAGAGCTGGAGATGGAAATGTTCCTACCCAATTAATGGCAGAATACTACGAACAGCGTGCTGGTGCTGGTTTAATAATAACGGAAGCAAGTCAAATATCTCCTCAGGGAATGGGCTATCCTGCAACTCCTGGAATTTACAGTAAGGAACAGGTTGATGGGTGGAAACAAGTTACGGATGCTGTTCATGCTAAAGGCGGGAAAATATACATTCAGCTTTGGCATGTAGGTAGAATTTCTCATCCTGATTTTCATGATGGAGCATTGCCAGTAGCTCCTTCAGCAGTAAAACCAGCAGGACAAGCTTTTACTTATGAAGGTTTAAAGGATTTTGTAACTCCTAGAGCATTAGAGTTAGAAGAGATCAAGCAGATTGTTCAAGATTATAAAAAAGCTACAGAAAACGCATTAGATGCTGGTTTTGATGGGGTTGAAATTCATGCGGCAAATGGTTATTTAATTGATCAGTTCTTGGTTGATAAAACAAACTTAAGAACAGATGAATATGGCGGTTGGGTTGAGAATAGAGGACGATTTTTATTTGAAGTACTAGACTCGGTATTACAGGTTTGTGATCCTGCTAAAGTTGGAATTCGTTTATCTCCAAGTGGTTTATTTAATGATATGGGCGACTCGAATCCGACTGCAATTTTCAACTATGTAATTGAACAATTAAATACTTACAATTTGGCTTATTTACATTTAATTGAACCTTTAATGCCTGTTGATGAATTGCCACAAATGAAATCGGATGTTGGAGATTATTACGGGAAGCAATACAAAGGAGTTCGAATGGTGAATGGAGGATTTACAAAAGAAACGGGTCATGAAGCTATTCTTTCTAATAAAGCTGAATTGGTTTCTTTCGGAGTTCCATATTTGGCGAATCCAGATTTGGAAAAACGATTTGATGAAGGAGCAGAATTAAACGCTGCTAATCAGGAAACTTTTTATGGGGGCAATGAAGTGGGTTACACCGATTACCCTTTTCTAAACTTTTAAGCTTATAAATTCAAAGCTCCGAATCTGATTTGGAGCTTTTTTTAGATCGCTTTAAGTGCTTTTTCAAAAACATTTATTAATTCATCAATAGGTTCTGTTCCTACTGAGATCCGTACCAACTCCCAATTGATATGCTTTTCTTCTAGCAATTTTCTTCCATCAGAACTATTAATTTCTTCGTAATGAGCTAAATAAAAGTAAGGCATTACTAAAGTGAATTCAGTTCCCAAGCTAGGTCCTTTGGGTAGTTCCAAAGCATCATAGAATTTTTGAATTGGATGATTGAATTCAATTGAAATTAAACCGGAATAACTATCTTTTTCCTTCTCTAATTTCGAATAGTTCTCTTTATTATTTTCATTATGTGACCAATTCACCTTATTTATAGCAGGATGTGATTCAAAATATTGAGCCAATTGCAAGACATTGTGTCGAATTGCACGAACTCTCTGTTCAAAATGATTAATTTGAATTGCAAGTCGTTGTAAATCTTTAGTGTATAATTTTTCCTGATGTGCTGCGAGGTTTATTTTGTTGTTTTGGACCCAGCTCGATTTCGGATTTGAGACAAGAGTACCAGCCATTACATCAGCCATTCCCGATGCAAATTTGGTAAGACTTTCAACTGCAAAATCACAATAGGGAAGATAGTTCAGGTTTACGCAGGTCCCAATTGTTCCATCTACTACCAAAGGAATGTTGTATGCATTCAGAATTGAATAGATTAATGGCAGATCGGGCGTATGAAGAGATGGATTGGTCGGTGTTTCGGTAAATACGGCTGCAACTTTCCCTTTGTATTCATCCAATACTCTTTGTAATTCGCTTGCGTTATATACAGACACGATTTCATAATATTCATCACTATATTTTTTTAGGATATCTATCGTGTCGGTATATAACCAACCATATTGAACAAAAACAGATGCTTTATTTTTCTCCTGATTATTCTTGATAGCAGAAAATAAAGAATAAATGGCATTCATTCCACTGGAAAAGAGCTCAATGTTTTGATTATCGGGTAAGTTAAATTGCTTTTGAATTTCTCTTTTTATATGATTTTCAGGTTCTTCTATTAATAATTCCTCTTCTTGAATATGCGAAATGATTTGATGCTGAAACAAAAAGTTTTCTAATTGTCGTGAGAATACTTTGTAACCTGTATGTTGAATAAACTCACATAGTTCTTTAAAATCGGAACAATTGGAATCAGTGCTCAACGCAAATATTCCACCTAGTTCAAATTCATCGAATTCAATAGTAAAAGTTTTTTTTACAAGTTGGCAAGCATGCTTCGATGGAAATAGAAACAAGTGCTTTTTAGCTTCAATAGAAAAATGGATTTTAAAATAGTCTGCAACTTTTATTTCATACGGATGACAGAAAAATCGAGGATAGCCTGTTTCCATACAAGAGCGCCAATTATTTTTGTTTTCTTCATAGGAGCAAACGTCCTGTATTGTTGGAAGACTAACAGAAATAGCATGAACATTGTTCGGAGGAATGGATTTCCCACAAGTTATATTTCGATATAGATTTACGGTCATTGGTAAAAATGTGATTAAGTAAAGACTATTTTATTTGAGACCCTTCTCGATATCCTCAAGCAAATCATCGATATGCTCTAAACCAATGGATAGACGAACCGTTGATGGAAGAATACCAATTGCTTTCAAATCTTCTTCGGAGAAAGAAGCATGACTTATTTTAGCTGGGATTTCAATACGAGAATCAGCCGTTCCAAAAGATGCTTTTTCACCAAACCAGCGAGTTGATGCTACTAGTTTTTCTGCAGTTTCAACATCTTGAAGATTCACCGTTATAACTCCAGGGAAAATTTTCATTTGAGATTTTGCCAATGCATGAGCAGGATGACTTTCCAAACCAGGATAAACTAGCTTTTTAACTTTTGGATGCTTTTCCAAATACTTAGCCACTTGGCTTGCACTTTGCTCATGCTGTTTTAAGCGTAAAGGAAGAGTTGGAACTCCAAGGGATATAAGAAATACATCAAATGGATTTTGTGAACGACCTTCTGCATTTGCATAATAGGCTACCTTTTCACCATCTTCAGTTGATTTAGAGACCAATGCGCCTGCCACCGTACTTCCATGTCCTGAAATGTATTTTGTTGCACTAAACGCTGAAAAATCTGCTCCTAATTCTAAAGGTTTCTGCGATGCAAATGTTGCAAGGCTATTATCAACGGCAAATTTGGCTCCATTGCTTTTGGTAATTTTGGCAAGCTGCTTTAAGTCGACGATCTTCATTCCTGGATTTGTAGGAGATTCGCACAGAACCAAATCAAACTTGTTGGCTTCCATTAATTGCTTAATATGGGGGAGATCATTAAAATCCGCAAAGAAAACTTCAACATTGTACTTGTCTTTGTACACTTGCAAAAGGCGATAGGTACCGCCATAGCAATCTTTCTCAACCAATATTTTACTATTGGCTTTTAATACCGTCTCAAAAAGCAAGGCGATAGCTCCAATTCCTGTGTGCGTGCAAGAACAGCTGGCTCCATTTTCGGCTTTAGCAAAAACCATTTCCAAAGCGTCTCTTGTTGGATTATCGGAACGAGTATAGTCGTATATTTTTGATCCGGACTGTTTTTTTAAATCGAATGTTGCCGTTTGGTAAATGGGTAGGTGCGAAGCTCCGTACGGATCATGAACACCTCCTTCTTCAGCCAAATGGGCAAGTAGAGTTTCTAAATGCATTTGAAAAATTTTGATTAAAGTTGACCTTGTCTTCTTGCTTAATTAGCTTCTATTGATCTTGTGGTTATTGAAGTTAATTGAAAGACAATTACAAATTTAACTTTTCAAATGAAAATTTTGTTCTGAATAAGAATAAAAAAGACTAACTAGTCTCTTTTTTTGATTGTAGGATAAAAAAAAGCCTCTTTTGAGGCTTTTATATTATTCGTTTATTTCGATTGAGTAATTAGCAGTAAATGTTTCATTTGATCCAAGGGATATAATTTCCTCCTTAGTTGAAAACACTCTGTTAGAATCTGACGTATCGGCAATTCCAATCCAAGGTTCGATACAAACATAGGGCGCGTTTGTTTTTGCCCAAAGACCTAAATAAGGAAATTCGCTCAGATCAAATTTTAAGTTAAAGTCCGATTTATTGCTTTTCAATACAACAAAAGAAGATTTTAGATTCTTGAAGATAAGCGCATCATTTGCAAACAGGTCGGAATGCAAATTAATTCGATTACTATCGTTTAAAACAAGTTCTCCTTGATTACCGATTAAACCATCTTCGGTAATTAGCCAAGTGTTAGCAGTTTCCTGATGCTCAAACTCCAGATAATAATCGGTGTAATTTTCATCCTCTTTTATCGGACAGGCAAAGGCAGGGTGTCCTCCAAGGCAAAACAACATTTTATCTGCACCTGTATTTACCACATCGTGCCTAACAATTAGCTTATTTTCTTCCAGAACGAAATGCATATAGAATTCAAAATCGAAAGGATAGAGTTTACGTGTATTTTTGTTCGATGTCAATACAAAACAAAGCTCGTTCTCCGATTTGCTATAAAGTTTAATGTCTTCATTATTTCGAATAAAGCCATGTTTGGTCATTGGGTATTCTTTGCCTTCATGTAGGAATCCATTCTCTTTTAGGCAACCAATAACAGGGAATAGATTGGGGGCATGGCTTCCCCAAATCGTTGGATCTGCTTGCCACATAAATTCCTGCCCACTATCGAGAGATTGAATGCTGCAAAGTTCTGCACCTTTTTCTTTCACTGTAACTCGAAAGAATTCGTTTTGGATGCTATATTTCATTGGTGTAGGTTTTTTAGTATTTGTTAAAGAGCAGTAAATTTAAGGATAATTGGACTATTTAAAAGTAAAGGGTATCGTTTTCTTTATTGTTTATGAAAAGCTCAAACACGACTTTTTTATGCTTTGCCAGTTTGGCATCGATCGAAAAACTACTTTTTCAAGCTTTGCACGTTTGGCATTGACCGAAAAATTGCTTTTTCAGGCTTTGCAGTTTTGGCATTGGTCAAAAAACTGCTTTTTCATGCTTTGCAGTTTTGGCATCGGCCGAAAAATTGCTTTTTCATGCTTTGCACGTTTGGCATTGACCGAAAAACTGCTTTTTCATGCTTTGCACGTTTGGCATTGATCGAAAAACTACTTTTTCATGCTTTGCAGTTTTGGCATCGGCCGAAAAATTGCGTTTTTATGCTTTGCACATTTGGCATTGGTTAAAATACGGATGCAATCGCTTCCAATAACAACAGAAGATCTCTCGCAGCTAACTTATCGTATTTAGTAACGAATGGATATTTTACCATTTGGGATATTGGCACTATTGTACTGATCGAATTAACTGAAATAGCTCTGAATTATTTTTTTAGTAGGCGGAAAACAAAATGGCCATCAGATTCTCACAATCCAATGGCCATGTACTTTGTAAACCTCACTTTTCTTATTTAGTTTGATAGTTGATGTTTTTAACTTTCACCAATTTCAATTGAGCCTTAACTTCTTTCATAAATTTTGGATCGATATCCTCGTCCGTTTGAATTACTAAATAGCTAAAGTGTTTGTTTTTTTTCTGATATTCATTCAATCTTTGAGCCAATTCGTTAACTGGGCAAGATCTACCATTAATAGAGACAAGGCCTTTGTTAATTTCAACTTTGGCTCTTGTCAATTTTGGTTTAGGAAAATGTACTCTAATGGGTACTCTCTCATCTATTTCGAGTCTTTGCTTTTTATTCAAACTAAAATAGTTCTTGTTAAAAAGCTCTTGAGCTTTTTCTTTTCTTACTTTAAGATACGCTATCCCAATGGTTCGAAATGTAAATGCCACTTCAGATTTCGATGTTCCACGATCATATTGAAACACGATAACTCCTTTGTTGACCATAGCCATTTTTCCATTCGAAAGTTTTATTTCTGTAAACTCAGGAGATGGCATTTTTTTTAATCCCTTTCCTTGTATGAAATTGATTAAGATATTTTCAATATCTGCTTTGTTGGCAAGTTCAGCTTGTACCAAATAGTCATCTCTTCTATTTTGAAGTACTTGCATCGCATTGTGTGGTTGCAGGTAATTTTCTTTTTTCTGATCGGATATACCTTCTATCATCCACATTTCAGGCGAAGAAATGGTGTTGTTGATGTTAGCAGGAGACCATTGCCTCAACCAAATTTCACTACTATCTACTTGCATAATTAGCGGTGGTAACTGATTAACTTTAGTTGCAATTTTAGGGCTTGTAAATGCTTGAAGAAGCAAAAAACCCATTGGCAGAAATAGTAAACTTTTTGCTATTCCCCATCTTCTCTGTTTTTTATTTTTCATCATTTTTATTCGTTTAGAAATTGAACATTGAGTGAAATTACTCGCTAAGGCAAAACGTCTTCGGCCTACAGCTTTTTTTAAAATCAACAGTTGATATTGGGTAGCATCGATGCCTTTATTTAATACAGCCAAATCGGCTTGGTGTTCGTGTACTAGTTTTAGTTCGCGTTTTAATAACCATACGAATGGATTGAACCATTGTATCGTGCACAGAAGATCCAAAAAGAAAACATCAAGAGTGTGGTGCTGTCTTAAATGTTCTTCTTCGTGCAATAGGATAGGAGTCTTATTTTGTTCATAGTCATCCTTCGAAAGAATAATGTATTTCGAAAATGAAAATGGAGGTATGGATTCTTTAATAATTGCCAACAGAAAGTGTTTGAAAGGAAGAATTCTTGCTTTTTGCAATAACTTTTGAACGCTAGCGTAAGCAATCAGCCAACGAAATAAAAGTGTGATTACAACTAAGCAATAACTTAATTGCTTCCAGTTCATGTCAATTTGTTTGACTGTTTCAATTTTGCCTTCGATTGGAGCATTTGCCATTGGAGTGTTAATGGATAGGGGTGTTTCGATAAAGTCCCGAACTTTTATAATGGGTATCGTTGCTATTTCGATAGCAGGTAATAATGTACTCACAAAAGGGATTAGTATAGATAATACCACCGATAGCAACAGAACAATTCGCCTGCTTTGATAGTTTGTATCATTGCTAAGTAGAATTTTGTAAAGCAGATAAAAAAATGCCAAACACATTCCTACCATTATCATATAGCTCCAAAATATAAACATATTTATTCTTCGTTTTTATTTTCAATTTCCTTAATTAGCTTCTTTAAATCATCAACCGAAAGGTTTTTTTCTTCAACAAACATCGAAACGACTCTTCGGTACGAATTGTCGAAATATTTTTGAACTACATTGCCAAGGGTTCCTTTGCGATAGTCTTCTTCAGTTATTATCGGAAAATAGCGATGTGTTTTTCCGAATGATTCGTGAGCTAGAAATCCTCTTTCCTCTAATGTTCTCACAACTGTAGATAAGGTGTTGTAATGCAGTTTTTGATCAGGATGAATTTCTTTTAATTCTTTAACAAACATGGCTTTGTTAAGCCAAAATAGTTGCATTACCTCTTCTTCTTTTTGTGTTAGCTTTTTCATGATAGTATCGTTTAATACAAATATAACTAAATAGTTTAGTTGTGCAACTATCATGTTAGTTTTAAAACTAAAGTTTTTAGTTTACAGCTTCGGTTTGATCTATTTTATTGGCTCTTTAGGTGTGTAAATAGTGGGGAGTCGATATTTTGTGAAGGACTGATAAAAAATGGAGATAAAAAAAAGCTGTTAGTAAATCTAACAGCTCATCTTCTAATTTCTTAAGAAATATTTTTATATCATTTCAATGTCTTCTTTTTTCAGCCAACCTTCATTTCCATCGCTCAATTGAATGTTACGCCAATCTCCTAATTCTTCAAGTACTTTTACTTTTGTTCCTTCATGAAGTAAAAATAACTCGGTTCCACTTTTGTCTGGTGAACCTTTAATCGTAACGCTTGGGCTAAAAATAATGGCATGCTCACGAAGGGTAATCTCATCTGTTTTTTTAGAAGCAAACGAATAGGTAAGAAGACTAATTCCTAATGCTACAATTGCTAAAAAGAATCCAATCTTTTTCAAGCCTGCTTTATTACTGTACAAATAAAAGCTTGCAAAAAGAAGCGCTAAGAAGAATAAGCCAATTGAAAAATAAGCCCATAAGTTCGCCGAGAAACTGTTGCGGAAGCCAGTATACCATCTTTTAACAAAAAGCTCTGGCAGAACTTCAAATTTGTCCAATACGTGTTTGCGAGCCAGATCAAGATTGTATTGAATGTCCTTATCATCTGGAGAAAGTAGCAATGCACGTTCGTAATTGAGAATGGCAGATGCGATTTCCCCAGTCTTATAAAATGAATTACCTAGGTTAAAATAAATCTCAGGCGCTTCAATATGAGTATCCAAAACAAATTCGTAAGCCTGAATTGCTTTTTCGTATTCGCCTTTTTGATACATTTCATTAGCTTTTGATATTGGGTTTACTTGAGCCCAAGCTTGAGTGCTAATGAATAGAACTAGTATAATTTGTAGTGCTTTTTTCATATTCTGAATTGATTTATGTGCATGCTAACTTGTGGAATGCACAATCATCTAATCTATTTAATATTTTTTTCCAACTTCGTAATGGTATCCATTGATGTTTGATACAGTTCATCCATTTCAGATGATCCGGCCGATGGCGAGTATCTTGCAAATTCGCATGTATCTAAAATGCTTAAGAATTCATCCTTCAACTCAAGTTCGACCCCTTTGTCAAGTAATATCTCCGAAATATTTTCCTTGTTTAGATTTTCCAAAGGTAAGCTTAACTTATCGGAAGTGTAACCCCAAATAGCTTTCAATATTTCATCGTAGAATTGTTCTTTTTGTTTGGTTTTTAGGCTAACAGATGCAGCTTTTAAGCGTTTCATAGCTACTTTATTGGCGCGTTTGTTTTTCTGCCCAATGGTATCGGCATTTTCTTTTATGCGTTTACGATTAAATACAAAAGCAAGAATGAATATTGCTAAAGGAAGCAGGTAAGCTAAATAGAAATTTGATGTGCCAAAAAAGACCTCTCCTTTTAGTTGTGATTCAAATTCGTTCGTTTTAATAAATCGGATGTCTTTTCCGATAAATTTAACCTTCTCTTTAGAAAAAGAACTGATAACCGTGCCACTAGCATCGCCTTCACCTTTTGCAACCTTAATATTGAATTTAGGTGTAGATCGAGTTCTGAAAATTCGAGCTTTAGGATCGAAGAAAGAAAAATCGACCGAAGGTATTTCATATTCACCACCATGACGTGGAATGATTAAATATTCGAATGTTGTAGATCCACTCATCCCTTTTTCTGAACTTTTCAGGTTCTGTGTCGTTTTTGGATCATAAACCTCAAAGTCGGCAGGGAAGTTAAATTCTAGTGGTTTAATTAGTTTCAGATTTCCGTTACCAGATATCTTTACACGCATGGTAATTGCATCGTTAGCCTTAACAGAATCCTTATCAATGGTTGTTGTAAGCTGTAATTTACCAACTGCACCATCGAAACTTGCAGGCTTGTTGGCTGGAAAATCTTTTACACGAATCTTAATTGCTTTACTTTTGCGAGGAACCCTAAGATCTTGATGATTGTCAAAGAAATCATCGAAGAAGCCATTTCTTTTATTAGCTCTTCTTTGACGAACAATGCACTCTAATTCGAAAGGATCAATTGTTATTTCGCCTGTGTGTTGAGGGAAAAGAATCAATTTTCGAATAATTCCAGTGTTGTAAATGGTTCCATTTACATTTTCTCTTTGCAGAGATATCTGCCCAGGAGTTGGTACTTCCTGACTTAGAAAACCATCGAAAGATGGAAATTTAGAATCACCAAATCCAGCGATGGTTAAGCGAGTGTATACTTTTATGGTTGCAACAACATGCTCACCCATGTAAACACTTTTTCGATCTAAGTTGACTTTAACAAATAGATTGTCTTGTGTTATTTTCTGGCTGGCAGCAGTATTTCTCGTTTGATTATTTCCTGAGCTTTGCTGGCTTTTATTTACTTTAACAACCTCTATCGTAATCGGATTAGAATTAATTTTATTGCCTTTCGCCGAGATGCTCGCAGGTTTAATGTTAAATTTTCCTTCCTTCTCAGCTAATAGCACGTAGGTGTACGAGTAAGAAGAGTTAGATGTAACTTTACCATTAATAATTTGCGTGCTCATGTTGCTCGAAGTGGAAGGTCCCATAAGAACTCTGAATCCATCAAGAGAAGGCAGTTGAATGTTCTTTCCCTTAGAATTTAATGAGTAGGTAAGACGAAATTGTTCACCGAGTTCGACAACATTAGGAGCCGAAGCGGTAAATTTAATTCCATCAGCAAATACCGATGCATTTACTAATAGAATGGTTAATAATGAGAAAAATATTTTCTTCATCTGTAGTAAATTGTTTTTTCAGATGTAATCAACTGAATGAATAGGTTTGGTTCTTAATTTGTGCAAATTTACTGATTAATCATTTAGGAATAATCAATTTGCTATAATCAATTACCAATCCTTCTTTATTTTGGTTCTTTTTGCTTTTTGAGCCTTTGCTTTTGCCTTTTGAACTTTTTCCTGAACCTTCTTTTCGTCATTCTCAAGAGCCTCTAGCAATCGCTTGGCATCTTGTTTCGAAATCTTGTTCTTTTGTTCTTCTGGTTCACCTTTCTTTTTGTCTTGATCACCAGGTTTCTTTTTCTGATCTTCCTGTTTTTTCTTATCCTGATCCTTTTTGTCCTGGTCTTTTTTATCTTGATCTTTCTTGTCCTGATCATTCTTGTCTTGGTCCTTCTTGTCTTGGTCCTTTTTATCCTGATCTTTCTTGTCTTGATCTTTATTTTGATCTTGTTTCTTCTTTTCCTCTTCCTCTTTTTGCTTCATCCTTCGAGCATATTCCAAATTGTATTTGGTTTCTTTCGAATTAGGGAAGTGTCTTAAAGATTGTTTGTAAGCCTCTATACTTTCATCAATCTTACGATTCATAAGAAGAGTGTTACCCATATTGTGGTATAGATCTCCAAGCCTTTTATGATCTGTCTCCGAAACGGTTAAAGATTCAAATTGCTTTAAAGCTTCATCATACTTTTTTTGCTTGTATAATGCATCTCCTAAGTTGAAGCTAGCTTCGTATGAATTGATTTTTTTATCAAGCGCTTTTCGATATTCATTTTCCGAGTTTTCATACTCGTTCCCTTCAAAAAGACCATTTCCTTTACGGATAAATTTTCTTTCTTTTTGTGCTGCTGCTTCCAAGCTAAACAGACAAAGAAAACCAATGAATAATGCGATATATTTGTTCATAATAGTCAGAGTTGTGTTCTATTTTGATGTTTTAAACAAATTAATGTCTTTTAAATGGCGATTTTTACGCTCAAGTACTAGAAATTCCAGAAATAATAAAAGTAATCCAATAGCAATGAAAATTTGGAATTTTTCATTGTATGCAGCGTATACTCTTTGCTCTAATTCTGTTTTGTTCATTTTATTGATTTCGCTAAAAAGAGCATTCAATCCAGTTGTTGTATTGTTTGCAATCACTGGTTTTCCACCACCTGCTATAGCTATTTGTTCAACCATTTGTTGATCAAGTTTTGAGATTACGATGTTTCCATTTTCATCTTTCCGAAAATCTCTTGAGCCTCTGCTTACTGGTATAGGAGCACCCTCAGGTAATCCCATTGCAATGGTGTGGACAATAATCCCTTTTTCTAAAGCAGCTTTTGCAGAGCTTATTGCATCATCCTCATGATTTTCACCATCGGTAATTACAATAATAGCTTTGCTTGCTTCACTATCTGGCGTAAAACTTTGGCTAGCCAAATCGATAGCCGCACCAATAGCCGTTCCTTGAATAGGTACAATATCTGTACTAATGGAGGCTAAAAACAGTTTTGCAGACCCGTAATCTGTGGTGATTGGCAATTGCGTGTATGCTTCTCCAGCAAAAACAATTAAGCCAATTTTATCATCATTCAATTTGTCTACCATTTTAGAAATGGCACGCTTGGCTCTTTCCAAACGGTTTGGTTGAATATCCTGAGCCATCATCGAATTGGATACATCCAAAGCAATAACAATTTCGACACCTTTTCTCTTTATCGTTTGTAATTTGGAGCCGAACTGCGGACCTGCCAATCCAAAAATGATAAAGCTTAATGCCAAAATAAGAATGCCGAATTTGTAAAACGGTCGAGTAAAGGAAGCATAAGGCATCAATTGAGAAATGACATTCATTTCACCAAATTCGGCTAGTGCTTTCTTTTTTCTTGCATAACTGATCCAATATAAAATACCCAATATAGGTA
>JADGFH010000653.1 GCA_016743925.1 Labilibaculum sp. | reverse complement strand
GGAAGAAATGATAAACTCTTTCTTTTAATATCTTGATAGTTTTGTACTACTAAATATTTAATCTAAACGAATCATCATGAGGAAATTAAGCGTATTTTTGCCTTTGCTTGCAATATTTATAATTGTTAGCAATGTGAGTGGTGCAAATGACGAAAGAATATGCAAAAAGAATACAGGTCAGGATATTTTTCTAGATAAAAGGCTAGTAAAACTAGAAGGGGCCCACAATTATAGAGATGTAGGAGGTCTTAAAAACAAAGAAGGGAAATTTGTAAAAACAGGAATTCTATACCGCTCTGATAAACTCACCGATTTAAGCAATAACGATTTAGTTAAACTTGAGACATTGGGCGTCAATAAAATTCTTGATTTACGATCTATTCACGAAATCAATTTGAAAGCTGACAGAATGCCACGTGGCGCCTGCTTGTACCACAGACAAATTGGAGAAGAGGCTGTAGATCCAGTTTCATTTACTCGTAAATTACTTTCAGGGCATTGGACTGGGAAAGAGTTTCAGCAATTTATGCAAGATGGAAACAGAAAAATGGTAGTTGAAGGAAAGTCAGTATTTCCAATTATCATTAGAGATATCATCAATAATAATGAGGGAGCAACTGTTTTTCATTGTGCTGGAGGTAAGGATAGAACAGGACTTGTTGCAGCATTAATTTTATCGATTTTAGATGTGTCTCGAGATCTTATTTTTCAAGATTACTTGTATACTAATATTCAGCGCAAGGAGGAATTTATCGAAAAATTTACGAAACTAAAAAAAGCAACGAATAATACTATTCATGATGATTTATTGGAAGCATTAAAAGCAAATAGAAGCTATTTACAATCGGCTTTTGATACAATCGATAATGAATATGGAGGTGTAGAAAAATATGTGATATCATATTTAGGAAT
This sequence comes from Labilibaculum sp., assembly GCA_016743925.1. Taxonomy (GTDB): domain Bacteria; phylum Bacteroidota; class Bacteroidia; order Bacteroidales; family Marinifilaceae; genus Labilibaculum. The sequence continues at coordinate 2,945 of JADGFH010000653.1, read as the reverse complement.
CACTAAAGAAGAAATACAATTGTTAAAAAATAAGATGTTAGAATAGGAGGAAACGAGAATGTATAGGGGGAGAATTATATTGGTGCTAATTTGTGTATTAGCCATTTCAAAAGTAAGTAATGCACAATTTAAAAAGCAAACTACAAAAATAGAAACGGGCTATGTACCCTTGGGAGGTAGCGATGCAGCTTACAAGTATTTCGATGTAAAAACTACAGTTTTTAAAGCGAAACTAAATAAGAAAAGTCAGTTTAAAGTCTCATTAAAATTTTCAGTCACAGATATTGAGTACGATAAAGAGCAAGTTTTCACTAATGATTTAGAAAACTTTTATCGCTTTAATCTTGATTTGGATTACATGAAAATCATTAATTCAAAATGGTCTTTCTTGGGACGCTTAACACCAAAGTTGAGTTCAAATTTTAGTGATAGAGTGAAAGGTGATGATGTATTTATTAACGCACTGGCAATCTTTAACTACTCAAAAACAAAGAATTCAAATTTGAGTTTTGGTGCCATGTATTCCAATACATTTGGAACGCCAGCTCCATTACCATACATCAGTTATTATAAACGATTTTCAAAAAAATGGAGTATGAACTTAGGTTTCCCAATTACGGGTTTAAACTATGACATTACATCTAAATCTAAGCTTACAGGATTCGTTGAGTTCAGAGGGTTTAGTGCGAATATTAGTGAAAATATTTCGGATCCATCATTTATGAACAATCGATTGGCGGAACGAATAAAGTATAAAGATTTATTTTCAGGTATAGAATATGTTTATAATTTCAAGAAAGTATCTATAAAAGCAAAAGCTGGTTATACTTTAAGTCGCGAATTTGAATTGAGAAATGAAGACAAAGACACAGCCTATGAATTTGATATGGAAAATAGTTTCTTTTTTGGAGTAGGTGTTGGATTTCCACTTTAGTTATTTAACTAATAGCTTTAATTAAATTTTGATAATTTTTAGTATTTTACTACAATAAGTAGATGAATATCGTTGATATGGTTAAAAAGATTTTACAACAATTTGCCTTCTATATTATATTTACATTAGTCATATATTTTGCTGTCAGCATTATAAAAAATGAACATGAAATATTAAATCTGAATGAACACTTATCACGTTATCTTTCTCTAGTCGTTATCATTGCCCCGTCTTGGTTTGGAGGGATATTAGGTATTCGCTATTTAAATAAAAAAACCTTTATGCTACAGTCCTTTTCTAAAAGGGCTGTACGCAATCTAATTTTTGCTTTAATCTTAAGTTTGATATCCCTTTACTTGATGTATTACATTCGAACAGTGATATATAATGATCCTGGAGATGAAAAATTAATTAGTCGTTATTTTATACTTGTCTTTATTAATGCAATTATCATTTTATTTATTGAATATTATACTTTTTACTTTAAGTCGAAAGAAGAAGAAATAAGAATTGAAAAAGAAAGAAATAAAATATTAAACCTTCGCTATAAAGTATTAAAAGAGCAAATTAATCCGCACTTTCTCTTTAATTCTTTAAATGTACTATCATCTTTAATTTATGAGAATCAGCAAAAAGCGAATAAATACACAAAACAGTTATCGAAATTGTATCGATATATTTTGAGCAATAGTGAAAAGGATGAAATTCTCTTAGATCAGGAACTCAAATTTGTAGAATCCTATTTTTATATTTTAAAATTACGCTTTAATAATTCGGTTCGATTAAGCATAAAAGTTGAAGATGAATATATGGAGAATTATGTCATTCCACTTAGTTTGCAAGTATTAATAGAGAATGCAATTAAGCACAATGTTTTTAGTAATGAAATACCTCTTGAGATATCTGTAGAGGTGAAAAATGGTTTTATTCATGTTAAAAACAATAAGCAAAAAAAGAATATTACAGAGAAGGATAGTGGAAAGGGATTAGTATATTTAGAAGTGCTGTACGACCATTTTGATAGAAAAATTGAAGTAATAAACGAAGAGAACATGTTTATTGTAATACTTCCTCTTTTATAAGCATAAAAAAGATCAATTTAAACCAATCGCATAACTCACGTGTAGAGTTAATTATTTGCGGTTGATGAGATTTATATAGTAAATAAAAGATAATTATAATCAGATGAAATTTATTATAGTTGAAGATGAACTTTATGCTTTTAAGGAATTAAAAAGAATGTTGAATGATCTTTTTCCAGAAAGTGAAGTTGTAGCTCATTTCGATTCGGTAAGTACAGCAATTAAAGGTATACCATCTATAAATGCCGACTTATTATTTTTAGACATCTCACTTCCTGATGGTTTTAGCTTTGATATTTTATCAGAAATTGATTTGACGATTCCTATCATTTTTACAACAGCATATGATGAATTTGCTTTAAAAGCCTTCAAGTATAATAGTATTGATTATTTACTCAAACCATTTGAGCATGAAGATTTGAAGATGGCTGTAGAAAAATTTCAATCTCTTCAAAAACAGTTTGATTGGAAAAGTTTTAAATCAATTGCGGATGAATTAAGAGAAAAGAGGAGTAAGAAGCGTTTTCTGATTAAAACAGGAGACAAATACTCCTATGTGCAAGTAGAAAATATCGCGTACTTCTATAGCGAAGATAAAACAAGCTATATCAAAACTAAGGATGATAAATCATATATTACAGATTACTCCTTAGGACTAATAGAAGATTTGGTTGATGGCAATTTTTTTCGAATTAGTCGTCATGTAATTTGTTCTTTAGACTCAATCGATTCAGTTTCGAAATATTTTGGTTCAAGACTAAAAATCAAATTGAAGCCCAATTTCGATGAACCTATTCTAATTAGTAGGGTAAAGGTGAAAGAGTTTTTAGCATGGATGGATGAATAAAAAAATCTAAGCACAAAATAAATATAGAAATTACCATTATATCTTGTTGGTAGAGTATTTCAAAAGTATAAGAATATATAGC
>JADGFH010000652.1 GCA_016743925.1 Labilibaculum sp. | reverse complement strand
AATGTAGAAAAATTCCAAATTTAGCATCTCTGTACCAGGTTGGCACTACATATTGATGTAAGGATTCATCTGATGTATTAAAAACAATCGTCTCTTTTTGTTTGATTGGTTGATTACACCCCATAATTAAAACAAGGAATAATAAGCTAATGTTAATTAATAATTTTCGTTTCATTTTAATTAGTCTTAGAATTTTCTTCAATTCTTTTGCTATTTGGGGCTGATCACCAATCTGGCTGTTGAATTCCCTCATATCTTCCTAGGTTAAATGATTCATTTTCAAAATCTTGAATAGTCGATCAAAATTCATTTGTTTTATTCACATATTGGTCTTACCAAGGGGCCTGAACTTTTTTACGCCAACGTCTTAATGTTTTCAACAATCGCTCGGCCTTAGCTTTATTAGTCTTTGAAAGATCATGTTCTTCACTAATATCATTTTCCAAATCATACAATTCAAAAGTTCCTGACTCATACCATTCAATCAGTTTGAAATTACCCTCTCTAACAACCGATGCTTTTGGCATGCCAATTACTTTTTTGAGTTTATCGCTCACTGGAAAATGCCAATAGGCAGTTTTTCTTTGCTTTACTGATTTACCCAAGAGGTTGTTCTTAAAGCTAACCCCATCGATATGTTGTTCTGGTTTTTCATCCAGTCCTGCTATATCCAGAAGGGTCGGATAATAATCAACACCTGAAACAATCCGATCACTTAGGCTTCCTACCTTCAATTTCCCAGGCCATTTCACGATTAATGGCACTCTTATTCCGCCTTCGTATAACCAACATTTCCCGCCTTTTAAAGGAACATTTGAGGTGCTTCGGCCTCGACTTCCCATTTTACAGGCATCACCACCATTATCTGAAGTAAAGACTATAATGGTATTCTCCGCAAGATTCAATTCATCGAGAAGAGACATAATTCTATTCAAACTCACGTCAACACTTTCAACCATTCCTGCAAAGGTGGCATTGTCCTGATACAATTTCTGATTGGCTTCTTTAACCTTTACTGTTGCTCCAATATCAAATCCTGAGTTGTTAATTTTATTCTCATATTTCTGTCTTAGCTGTTTTTTGGCCTCAAAAGGATCATGAACGGCATAATGCGAGAGGTATACAAAAAAAGAAGAATCCCGGTGCGAACGAATGAACTGCAATGTCTCATCAGTCAATCTGTCCGTCAGATATTCATCTTCTAGACCATTTTCCAGATTTGGAACGTTTCTGAAATTGTTTTCTCCTTTTTTATAGGGATAAAAATAACTCGCCGGAGCTCCTGCATCATGCCCTCCGACATTTACATCAAAACCTTGATTTTGAGGATAAGCTCCTTCCTTTCCTAAATGCCATTTCCCTGCAAAGTAAGTGGCATATCCACCCTCTTTCATTGCTTCAGCCAAAGTCGTCTCATTAGGGTGCATCGTTCCAAACTCCTTTGTTGAACGGTTTCGCGCCATGTATTTCCCTGTCATTATTGCAAAACGAGAAGCAATGCACATAGAATGAGAAGCATAAGCCTGTGTAAATCGGACCCCCTCCGTTGCCAATTTATTAATAGCCGGCGTTTCGTAAATTTTTGATCCGTAACAAGCAGCATCCATCCAACCCATATCATCCACTAAGAAGAATATAATATTAGGACGGTCAGAAGGAGTCATCACCTTTTTGCCTCCGTGAGCTAAGCCAAATACAAATAGCAAAAACAAAGTACTTAATAATTTCATTCTAAACATTGTAAAAGTTTTTTTTTAATTTAACACATAACCATTTCTCAATCAGCCCATCTCGCTAATGTTTCAATCTGATTATTACCATTTCGCACTAATTGACAAAAAAGTTTTATAAGCTTCCTTGGTTTTTTCAGATACCTCCTTACCTTCAAAAGCCTTCATAAATTCACTTGTACTTCCCCAGAAGGTATGCATTAAGCCTTTCATCCGATTTGCAATTTGCTCTGAACTTTCCTTCCTAATACTATTCATCTCCTGCAATTGCTGAGTGGCAATTTCTGGCATATGGTAAGAACAGCTAATAACAGAAAAGCCTTCAATAGCAAAATGGGTAGCCGTATGAGGCGCAATTTTATAGTGCCAATCACAGATTATCACATCTTTTGAAACCATATCAATAGCAGGATGTGTTTCGTTAAAAGCCGCCTGCCATTTGCCCAAACCAGTCACCTTACCATCCAGGTAACGATCGCCCCACATCCACATTCTCACATCCGATTTTTTGAAGAAATTATTGAGTTTATTAACCTCACCCGCAAAAAGTTCCGCTTTATTGTGTCCCTTACAACGCTCACACGAATCTTCACCCAAAACAAACACCTCATCCATGCCCACATGAAAATCTTTGGCCTCAAACGCCTCAATGGTCTCTTGTAAGATATCAAAGATCACTTCGTGCACTTTAGGATGTAATGGACAATAGCTACGGCAATAAAAATCAGGATTCTTAATTTTTGCCTCAGGATTTTCTTCCATTTCAGGATAGGTTTTCAGCAGTGCCCTGATATTTTTCTCATCAGCTCCCCAAGATTGGTGTCCCAAACAGTTCACAAGGGGCACTAAGTCAATCTTATGTTTCCTGCAGATTTCTAGTATTTTCTTCACCCCTACTCGAGAGATGGTTTTCAATTCTCTAATTTCAGGTCTCGATTCATACTCCAGATTGTAATTAACTTTTAAAATCAAGTGGTTCACCTTTCGAGGAACCAACTCTTTTTCAATAAATTCAACAAATTTATCCACCTGTTTTGTTTCAGGACTTGACAACATTATTCCTCGTACTGTTTGATTATTCCCGGCATCTTGTGCGCAGGATATGAAATTGAGGTCTGCCAGCAGCAGGATAAGAAATGCTATTTGTTTCATAGTTCTATGTTATATATATCTAATAAAACTTGCCTACATTGTCATTCTAATAAGAATTTTTTGTTTGGCTCATTCCATCTATTATTTCTATCTAATTGACAATAAAACATACCCCCAGCAATTATTCCTGAGGTGGTTTACGGTATATGATATGACGCTGTTCTAATCGTGGATAGTGTGATTCCAGTTTCGCTACGAATCTCTGATAGTCTTTCTTTTCTTTAGCACTCCATGTCAACTCGGCAATTGCACAGAGACGCGGGAAAGTCATATATTCGACATGACTAGAACTCTTTATGAAATTACTCCACATATTGGCTTGAGCGCCAATTACCAATTCCCCTTCCTGCTTATTAAGCTCCTCAGGAATTGGTTCGAAAGAATATACTTTACTTAATGGTAAATATTTTTTAAATCTGACATAAGGTTCTTTTGTTCTGTCCTCCCCTTGGCAATAATCAAAATAACAAAAATCTACTGGAGTCATGATTACCTTATGCCCCATTTTTGCAGCCTTTATTCCCCCCTTAATTCCACGCCAACTCATGACACTTGCATTAGGCGCCAAACCACCTTCCAGAATTTCATCCCAGCCTATAATGCTATGATTGTTTTGATTCAAATACTTTTCTACACGCTGAACAAAATAGCTTTGTAATTCTTCTAAACTCTCCAATCCTTCATCATTCATGCGTTTTTCGCAGTGAGGACATTTTGCCCATTCTTCTTTATTGACCTCATCGGCTCCAATGTGAATTTCCTGATTAGGAAAAAGCTCCATAACCTCATCAAAAACATTTTCTAAAAAATCGAAAGTGCTTTCTTTACCAGGGCAAAATACAGTTGCCATTGCTCCCACTTTTTCTTGTTTCACTTTTTGAGGAGTACCAGCACATGATAAGTAAGGATATGCGGTAATGGCTGCAATTGAATGAGCGGGCACATCAATTTCCGGAATAATATTGATGTGCAATTTAGCA
>JADGFH010000651.1 GCA_016743925.1 Labilibaculum sp. | reverse complement strand
GACTATAGCTTTAGGGATATTTTTGATTCAATGATTGTAATGTTCCAAGTTATTAAACTCATCTACGATGAAAATGGCAATGCAATAGACTACTGTCATTTAGAAGTGAATCCTGCCTTTGAGAAATTAGTAAATAAAAAGAAATCAGAATTAATTGGTAAATGTGCTAAAGATATTTCTGGAGTTATTGAAGATCATTGGATTAAAGTTTACGAAAATGTTGATAAATCGGGTAAACCAGTTACTTATGAAAATTATGGTGCCGAATTAGATCGTTATTATAACATTAATGCTTGGAAAGTGTCTGATGGAAAAATAGCAATTGCTTTTACAGATATTACGGATCGTAAACTAATAGAAGTTAAATTAAAGGACAGTCAGAACCATTTGTCAGCGATTTTTAATAACACCCAAGATTCGCAGCTGCTGTCAAAATATGTTGGACACAAAAAATTTGAAGTTGTTGCGGTAAATAATTCGTACATCAATAAAATTAATGAATTCGGATTAAATCTTACCGATAAAGATTTGGTAGGGAAGAGTCTAAATGATTTAATTACAGGAGTTCTTTACCTTGATGAGAAAGTTCTCGATTATACAATCAATTATTACCAGCAAGCAATTGATAGCCAAAAACAAATAATTTATACAGAAAGCATAGCGCTTAACGAGAAGCCATACCACTCCAAAACTTCCTATACCCCGATATTTAATTCGGATGATGGGGAAAGTTATGTGCTTTACAATTCTCATGATATTACAACTGAGTTAGAATCGATTAAGATGCTGCAAAGTAGTGAAGAACGATTTGCTTTGGCCGTTCAAGGTTCAAATGATGCCATTTGGGACTGGGATGATTTGGGAAGTGATGAGTATTGGTGGTCTGATCGTTTATATGAAATATTAGGTTATGAACCACATGAGGTGGAAGCACGAATTTCCAATTGGGTGAAGTGGATGCATCCTGATGATTCTGATCAGGTTACCGAGGTCTTGCAAAACCACTTTGAAAAGAACCTTCCTTATCGAGTTGAATTTCGGATGAAAAAGAAGAGTGGAGACTATGTTTGGCTATTTGCTCGAGGGGAATCGGTTCGCAACAAAGACGGAAAACCGATTCGCATGGCTGGATCAGTATCAGATATTTCTGAAAGAAAAAAAGCTGAGTTAACACTACAAAAGCAAGCAGAAGAGATTTCTAATCAAAACGAAGAATTAAATCAAACGAATAAGCAATTATCAAGTGCAAAAGACCAAGCGGAAGAAAGTGATCGTTTAAAATCGGCTTTCCTTGCCAATATGAGTCATGAAATTCGAACACCAATGAATGGTATTTTGGGTTTTGCAGAATTACTTAAAACACCAAAGCTTAAAGCGGATAAGAAAAAACGATACATTGATATCATTGAGAAAAGTGGGGAGCGGATGCTAAATATCATCAATGATATTATCGACCTTTCAAAAATTGAATCGGGATTGATGGAAATAGAGATGGGTAACGCAAATATCAATGAACAAATTGAATACATCTATACCTTTTTTAAGCCCGAGGTTGAAGAGAAGGGAATGAAATTAAGCTATAACAATACATTAGATTTAAAAGATTCAATTGTAAAAACAGATCAAGAGAAAGTCTTTGCAATCTTAACCAACCTTGTGAAAAATGCAATAAAATATACTAATAGTGGATCTATTGAATTGGGATATCATCAAAAGGATGATATGTTGGAATTTTACGTTAAAGACACGGGCATAGGAATACCGAAAGATCGGGAAAAAGCCATTTTTGAAAGGTTTATTCAAGCAGATATTGAAGATGAAATGGCCCGGCAAGGAGTTGGACTTGGTTTAGCCATCTCCAAATCGTATGTAGAAATGCTTGGTGGTAAAATTTGGGTTGAAAGTCAAGAAGGACTGGGTTCTACGTTCTATTTTACCTTACCTTATATCTCCTAGATTATATAATTGGTTTTTTTTGATTGTAGTAAACTAAAGCCTTGGAGTAACAGTGTTTTGTATCTATTTTAGCGCCATCGCTAACTCTTTTATAGAATATTATGAAGGAAATCATAAAGAAATATCACTTTAGAGACGGGCTTAATCATGAATTTGAAATACTGAATTTAGCTACAATTTTGCGTACTAAAAAGGATATGATGACCATTCCTCATAGGGCGCAATTCTACCATATTATTTGGATTGAGAAAGGTGAGGGAACTCATTTTGTTGATTTTAATCCAATAGATATTGAAGATAACTCTATTATTTTTATATCTCAAAACAGTATAAATACCTTTGATATTAATGGACACTACGAAGGAAAAGCCATTCTTTTTACGGATGGATTTTTTTGTAAGAACAAAGAGGACATTCAATACTTGCATTCAAGTGTTTTGTTTAGTGATTTGTATGATATTGGTATCCTAAAAGTAGATCCACACCTCTCAGATTTAAGTGCGATTTTTAACAGTATGCAAACAGAATTTCTACGGAAATCGGATACAGCTCAATTTCAAATCCTTCATAATTTATTGCACGTTTTCCTATTAAAGGCAGAAAGAGAAATGAAAAAACAAGGCTTTGAGGAATTAAAACCAAGTGTTCATTTAGATTACCTTCTTTTGTTTAAAGATCAACTGGAGCAGAATTTTAGAAATGAAAAATCTGTAAAGAAATACGCTGTCGAATTAAGTATTTCGGAGAAACAACTTCATAAGGCAACCACTACCTTATTAGATAAAACACCAAAGCAATTGATTGATGAACGTGTACTCTTGGAAGCAAAACGCTTGTTGGTACATAGCAATCAAAGCATAAAAGAGCTTGCTTATGAGCTTGGATACGATGAACCGACCAATTTCATAAAATACTTTAGAAAGCATACCGATTTTACGCCTTCAGAATTTAGAGAGCAGTACTAAATAAGCTATTATTTCCTCCTCAGGAGTAAAAGTATCATACAAGGGAGTAAATCTACCTTTATTTGCCTCGTTTTTCGCCTCACCTTTGTACCGTACAATAAAAACAAACAAAATGCGAAAATTATTCATTATCACAATGCTAACAATCGTCTCAATAGTTTCGTGCGAGGCAGATAATAAGGAGGAAATCATGACAGTATCAAACAAACAAAAAGCAAAAGAAGTTTTAAAGTCAATTGAAACAGGAGCGGCAGAACCAATTGCTTATATCAATCCCAATAAATACATTCAGCACAATCAGGCTGTCGGAGATGGTTTAGCAGGTTTTGGAGCTTTATTACAGCAGTTACCAGAGGGAAGTGCTAAGGTAAATACAGTTCGTGTTTTTGGCGATGGTAATTATGTAATCGCACATACCGATTATAATTTTTTTGGTCCAAAAATTGGAATTGATATTTTCCGTTTCGAAGAAGGCTTGATTGTTGAACACTGGGACAACTTGCAAGAAAAAGTTACTGAAACAGCATCTGGTCGTAGCCAGATTGATGGTGTTACAGAAGTAACAGATTTAGCTCAAACAGAAGAAAACAAAACTTTAATTGCCAATTTAATGAATGATATTTTCTTAGGAGCAAATCCTGATAAAATTACCGATTACATTTCAACTGAAAAATACGACCAGCACAATCCTAGTGTAAAAGATGGATTAGCAGGATTAGGCGAAGCTTTAACTGCATTAGCTGAGGCAGGAATGCCAATGGTTTATGAAAAGAATCATGTTATTTTAGGAGAAGGAAACTTTGTACTATCGGTATCGGAAGGTATTTTCATGAAAGAAAAAGTAGCATTCTACGATATTTTCAGAATTGAAGCAGGTAAAGTTGTTGAACACTGGGATACAATCGAAAAATTAACTTCAGAAGCAGACGCAATGAATACAAA
>JADGFH010000650.1 GCA_016743925.1 Labilibaculum sp. | reverse complement strand
AATTCTGATTTTAATTGCTCTACCCAATTTTCAATTCTTTCGGGAGATAAAGCGGCTTGATTTTCAATATCAAGAGCCAAACCTAAAAATTGACCATCACGTAAAGCTGCTGACTTCTCATACTTATATCCTTCTGGGGATGTTAAGCCAATCACTTTTGCACCACGTTCTTCTAATGCAATGGCTAAAATACCAATGGCATCAACAAAATTCTCTGGATAACCAACTTGATCACCTAAACCAAATAGAGCAACTGTTTTCCCTTTTAGCTTTAAATCTTCAATGGCAGGCATGAATTCATCCCAATAATTTGGTAATTCCCCATCGAACCAAGTAGGAACGCCTAAAACCATATTATCGTAGGAAAGAAATATATCTTCGTCGATTTCCTCAACATTTACACTTACTACCTCGGCAGAAGAACCAAAAGCCTTCTTTATTTTTTCAGCATTTTTAGCTGTTTTATTTGTATTGAAACTATAGAATAAGCCTATTTTTTTCATTTGTTTTTGAATTTTATTCCTGAAAATTTCCGAAATCGATGAAGAAATCAGATTGAGATTTGAGCTAAGTACAAATCTCATGTCCATTACCTGATTATCTAATATTTAATACTCTATAAGCTCTTTTGCTGAAGCGTAAATCTTATCGTTATTTGGAAGAACTGCCTTCTCTAAAATTCGATTAAATCCTACTGGCGTAAATTCAGAACCAACTCGTTTTACTGGTGCATCTAATTTATTAAAAGCCAACTCAGTAATTGTGGCTGAAATTTCAGCTCCAAAACCTGAAAACACTTTGTCTTCATGCACAACCATCACCTTATTGGTTTTACCAACAGATTTTACGATTGTATCTGTATCTAACGGTACTATTGTGCGAAGGTCAATTACTTCAACCTGCTTTCCTAGGTCTTCGGCTAACTTATCGGCAACCTCAACACACATGTGAGTCGTGTTTCCGTAGGTTACGATCGTTAAATCAGCACCTTCTCTTCTTACTCTAGCCTTTCCAAAAGGAACTTCGAAATCTTCTGGAACTGCTGCTGATGCTTTTGGATCATTGTAAAGCGCTTTTGGCTCCATAAATACTGTCATACCCTTAGAACGAATACTTGTTCTTAACAATCCTGCAGCATCATCTGCATAAGAAGGATAAACGATACGTACTCCTGGAAAAGTTGCCAAGGCACCTTCAATATTTTGTGAGTGATACAAACCTCCACCAATGTATCCACCAGAAGCTAAACGAACAGTGATATTTGGTGAATATTGTCCTTTGGTTCTCCAGTATTCGTGAGTAGTTTCTACAAACTGCTCCATTGCTGGCCAAAAATAATCTGCAAATTCTGCACCCTCAACAACAATTCTAATTTTATCGTTGAAACGACTCATACCATTTGCTGTTCCCATGATATAGTCTTCGGCAATAGGAGCATTAAATACTCTTTCCTTGCCAAATTCTTGCTGCATCCCTTTGGAAACATTAAAAATCCCACCTTTATCTTTGTTGGCAATATCCTGTCCCCAAATAAAAGTATCTGGATTGTGACGGAATTCTGCCTTTAAAGTCTCATTTAATCCTTCGATTAATTTCTTATTGTTACCATTGAAAGTATGCAATCCTTCAGGGTATTTTTCTGAAACGTATGCTTCTGGAATTACAAATTCATGAATTGATTCAGGAGTTGGATGTGGAGCAGCTAAACCAGCCTTGTGAGCCTTTTTAACTTCCAGTTTCACCTCTGCTTCGATTGCTACTAATTCTTCTTCAGTAAAACGCTTGTAACGAACCAACAATCTGCGATATTTCGCCAATGGATCGTATTCTGTTACATAATTCAACTCAGCATTATCGCGATACAATTCGTGCTTATCTGAATTGGAATGAGATCCCATTCGGACACAGTTTGCTTGAACAATTACTGGAGTTGAAGTCTCCAAAGCAATTTGTTTTGCCTCAGTCATTGCATTCATCGAATCGAAAACATCTTTTCCATTACAATGAATAATTTTTAGATATTTCATTCCACGGAAGTTATCAGCAACTTTTCTATTCGCTGTCTGATCTTTCTTAGGAACCGAAATTCCATATCCGTTATCCTGAAATACAAAAACTACAGGAAGCTGCTCATTGGTTGCGCCATTAATTGCCTCGTACACATATCCTTCTGATACCGACGATTCTCCTTGAGAGCTAAACACAACTCCTTTGTGATCATATCTTTTTACTGCTCGTCCTAAACCAACTGCATGCAGTGTATGGTTACCCGTACATGACGATACATTGTGAACATTCCATTCTGGTTTCGCAAAGTGATTTGACATGTGTCGTCCACCACCTGCTACATCATTATCTTTTGAAATTCCATTAAATATAATTTCCTCGGCAGTTAGGCCAGCAGAAATGGAGGTAAGCATATCTCTATAGTATGGGAATAAATGATCAGTTTTACGATCAAACACTTGCCCAATTGCAAGCTGAATTCCATCATGACCTGCATAAGGAGCATGGTAAGACCATCCCATTGCCTGCTTTAGGTAATTGGGTGCTTTTTCGTCCAATGCTCTTCCCAAAGTCATCAAATGAAACCACTTTGAGAGTAATTCCTTTGACGTCTTTTTAATGCTAAATTTTTTACTTTCAGTCATCTTCTCTGTTTTGTTTATTTTGTCTACGGCTGTTATTTCAAGTGTTTCCATGATTAAATCGCTCTGTTAGTATCAAATTCTTCCAAATAGTCTGCAATTCTTCTTAAGAAAGCTCCACCCAAAGCTCCATCAACAACTCTATGGTCATAAGATAGAGAAAGGAACATTTTCTGGCGAACTACAATCGCATCGCCTACTGGAGTTTCGACTACTGCAGGTTTCTTTTCAATGGTTCCCACAGCTAAAATTGCAACTTGTGGCTGATTAATAATCGGAGTACCCATCACATTTTTGAAAGATCCAAAATTAGAAATGGTAAACGTACCGCCGGAAATATCATCTGGATTTAGTTTGTTGTTTCTAGCATCATTTGCCAAGCGATTCATATCACTAGCAAGACCTACTAAATTTTTCTGATCGGAATTTTTAATTACCGGAACAATTAGATTCCCACTTGGAAGAGCAACCGCAACACCAATATTAATATTCTTTCTAAGAATAACATTGTATCCATCCACAGATGCATTAACACCCGGGAATTCGCGCAATGCTTTAGATACTGCTTCGATAATAATTGGCATGAAAGTAATTTTTGTTCCTTCCTTTTTAAGGAATTCATCTTTTACTTTATTTCTCCAATTTACCATATCAGTAACATCAGCTTCTACCATGGCAGTTACGTGAGGCGAAGTCTGCTTCGACATCACCATATGATCTGCAATGATTCTTCTCATGCGATCCATTTCCACAATTTGATCTTGTGCTCCAATCGACATGGATACTTTTGGTTTTTCACCAGCAGGTTTTGGCACTGGTGCTGGACTTGCAATTCCTTTTTCTTGTGGTGCTGTTACGGTCGAACCATTTCGTTTAGCCAAATAATCCAAGACATCTTGTTTTTGAACTCTTCCTTCGGTTCCTTGCCCTTTTATTGATTCTAATTCCTGAACTGAAATGTTTTCGCTTTTCGCAATGCTTTTCACTAATGGGGAATAAAATCGACCTGAGGTAGATTCAAAATCAGAAGTACTAACACTTTCCATTTGCGTTTGAGATTGACTTTCTTCAACAGGAGCACTTGCAAGTTCGGCAACTGGTTCCGTTACATCATCAGCATCTCCTAAAGCAATTACTGCAACAACCTCACCAACTGGAACAACATCATCTTCTTTAAAACGAATTTCAATTACTTTTCCATCAACCGGACAAGGAATTTCA
>JADGFH010000649.1 GCA_016743925.1 Labilibaculum sp. | reverse complement strand
AACAAGTGGTGAATATACAAATTTATTAGGTAAACTTGATCTTCTTCATTTAAAAAACGATCGCAATTCTGATAAATAAAATCACTATTTAATTGAAAGTAGGCAATTTACCTTAAAAAAACATATTTGCACCACAGTAAAAATCATAACAAAATAAAATATTAGATCGCGAATCGATTCTAATCTTTCATTTTAAGTGATGACAAAAATAATATTTATAAGGAGAAATCTAGCGACTAGAAGAAGCAAATTTTCGCTTTCGAAGATAAAAGCGGATAATACCAAAAACAAGTAAAAGAATAAGAGGTAATAAAACATTAACTACCTGCCAAAATAATCTTTCTGAACGTATTTTTGTTTTGTCTAGCATTCTTAATTTCACTTCTCTCGATCTTAACTCCATCCATCCACTATCGTCACATAAATAATCGATACAATTAAGCAAAAAACTGCGATTCCCATATGTTTTTCGCGAATATCTGTCATAGCCCAGTGCTTCTATTTGTCTATTATTTCCAGTTCCTCTTACTCTGTTTTTAATCAAATCGCCATCAGAAATAACAATCATTTTGGTTGGAACACTTTCACTTTTAAACTCACTCTTATTGATTCCTTTCCAAATTCGATTTTGAAATACTGAAGTAAATTCTCCTTCCAATAAAACAGCAATATTCTTTCGTCCAGCAGGGAAATCGGAAGCATCCATTTTTCGATTTACAATATCTAAACTAATCGGCTTTGGAACCTTCTCTAATCTGGTGTAATCCGAAGTCATCAATAAAACATGTTTTCTGATTTTCTTATTATCTCCCACAAAATCAATTGAATTAGCAAACTCTGCTTTTACGACATTCAATTTTCTAGTAATAGAGTGCGAATCGGGAGCTGCCAGCAACGGAGAATAATACCAAGGAACAGGTGTAAATTTAGCCGGCTGGCCAGGTAAGGCAGTTTGAACAGGAATTAATTGACTATGAACATCCATCACCAAATCAGGATTAATACGAACACCATATTTAAACAGTTGATCTTCAAAATTCAATGGCTGATAAAAAGCCATCGTACTTTCCTTTGTAACCAAACTATCCATTGAGGCTCGAACCTCATCAACCAACCACAATACACTTCCTCCATTCATCACATACTGATCGATTTGATATTTATCTTCTCTTGAGAATTCCTTACTAGGTTGTGCAATTATCAAAGCCGAAAAATGAGATTTCTCTCGATTTAAAACCTCTGCCCTTATTCTTTTCACCTCATATCGCTGTAAAAGAGATGCTGTAAAATCGGCTACTTCATATTCGCCCAATTCGCCATGTCCAGTAAGAAAAGCAATTTCTTTAGGCGTTGTATTCTGAAGCATTCGTATGGCAGAAGTCAATTCAAACTCTAGCGTTTCAATAGAATGGTTTAGATTCTGATCTGCAGACAAACCTGCTACACTTTTCAATAAATGAACACTTGTTTCCTTTGCTCTATCGTGAATGATTATTCCAGGAACAATTAGCTTTTGCTTCAAACTACCATCTGAAGTTTTCTCTTGCAGATTTGTTGGTTTCAATCCTCTATCCATCAATTCTGCAAATAGCTCTTTTCGCTTTTGCGGATTTGCCACATCATTCGGATTAATCAAAACGTAAGAAATTTTCCTATTGGAATATGTAGACAATTCATCGATCATCTCCAGACAAGCTTTCTGTAATTTCGTAAATCCATGAGGTAAATCTCCAGCAAGGTAAACCTCCATGAACAAATCTTTTTCTAAATGAAAAACTAAGTTTTTGCTGTTATCCGATAAAGAATATCTTTTTTCGGATGTTAAATCCCAACGAAAAAAATAAACTTGCAAAACTTGAATGACAATTACTAAAGCTAATATTGAAATTAGTAATTGAGAAAGGTCTTTTAATTTTCTATTTTTCACCATATCTATTTTCAATTACCATTTTCTACTTTGTAGTACTGTTCTCGTTATCAACAAAAATGAGATTATAATTCCAAAGAAATAAAGTAAATCTCTTGAATCAATAATACCTCTTGAAATGGAACGATAATGTTCATTTATTCCCATTGCTATAAAAAAGGTCTGTATGGATTGCAGACTGCTTAAATCGCCCAAATAATCAAAGCCAATATAAAAAAAGAAACAAGAAATTAAGGCTAACAGAAATGCAACAATCTGATTGTCGGTTATAGAACTAGCAAACACACCTATTGAAACATAAACGGCTGCCAGTAAAAACAAGCCAATAAAAGAACCCCAAAATGCACCTGAATCGACACTTCCCACTGGGTTACCCAAATAATAGATGGAATAATAGTATACCAAACAAAATACCAATGAAAATACAACCACAAGTAAACCTGCCAAATATTTTGCCATTACAATTCCCATATCTGAAATTGGTCGGGTTAAGAGCAATTCAATTGTTCCCTGCTTTCGTTCTTCGGCAAATAATCTCATACAAACTGCAGGAATCAAGAATAAATAAATCCATGGAGCCATTTCAAAAAGAACATCTAAATTGGCGTATCCTGTCTCTAATGGATTCGAATTACTTGGGAAAACCCACACAAATAAACCTGTAGCAATTAAGAAGATAGAGAGAATAAAATATCCGGTAAGAGAACTAAAAAAAGTTCTTATTTCCTTACGAAGTAGTGGCAACATATATCTGGTTCTGATTAAAAATCCTTATCCTACAAATTTGCAAAATTATTATCGTTGAAAAAACTCTTTGCTAAATCAATTTACTTACATAAATTTGATCTTTTATTGCAAAATACGATTAAAAGTACACTATTATTTCTGATCTGTTCTAAGTTAACATTTTAACAAAGATCATTAATGAACTTAAGCTGTTAAAATGAAAATCCGTCTTCTCTATTTTATCCTCTTTTTTACTTGTAATAGTTTATTGGCTCAAGAAAATAAAGATATCATCACATCAACAGTTCGATATCATTACGGAGCTGTTTTGTCTCATCATAAATCCATTAGCTATTTGGTTAATGATCAAATATCCGCTTTTGAATTAAATTTGGGTTTTATTCCTTCAACAGAACGAGCTTGGTCGAAATTATACAAACAACCAGAAATTGGATTGGGATTGTATCATGGTAGTTTAGGGAATGATAAAGTGTTAGGTAATGTCACTGCAATTTTTCCATATATCAGTTTCCCAATTAAGAGTGGTAAACGTTGGAATTTTAACACTCAGCTTGGCTTTGGACTTGGAATATCGGAAAATCACTTTGATCCAATTAACAATTATACCAACCTAGCCATTGGAACCAAATTCAATGCTTTTTTCAAATTATTAGCAAACGGAAATTATTCCTTAAATAATAAATGGAGCCTTAATGGTGGTATTGGATTCAATCATATTTCCAATGGTGCAATCAGCGTTCCTAATAAAGGTCTTAATATTTTAACTGGTAGTATTGGCGTGCAATACAATTGGAAAGATAAAATCCCATATAAGAGAATGCCTAAAATTAAAGGCACAAAGCTCGAAAATGAAGTAACCGTAATTTGGGGGCACGGAGTTAAACAAGTTTCTGAAAAAGATCATCATAAATATTACACTTCAAGTTTAAGTGGAAATTATTCTATTGGGATTAATTCAAAACGAAGAATTGGTTTAGGAGTTGATTTTTTCTACAATAAGGCAGCCAACAGAGGCAAATGGAATTTTGACCCAAAAACAAGTTTTAAAGATCGATTTAGTCAGGCTGTATTCATATCTCATGATCTTGTAATTGATAATTTTAGTATTATTGCAAATATTGGTGTCTATACTTTTTACAAAACAGATCCTGAAAAACCAGTTTATACCCGATTAGGAATAAGATACCGATTTAACGAGCACCTTATAAC
>JADGFH010000648.1 GCA_016743925.1 Labilibaculum sp. | reverse complement strand
CCATTATTTTATTCATGTTAAGTTTTTTTTTTTTTTTTTCGTGAGTATATACGTCTAAAAATTTTACTTTCGTCCATAAACCATTATCGTTTGCTTGCACAAAAACATGATGCAGTTTTGATGCTGATTCCTTATTTACATGAACTATTTTGGCCTGAAAGGGTTCTGTTTGAATCAATCGTAGGTTCAACTTTTTATAAGATACCAATTGAATACTGTATGCATTTTTTGAATTCTTTATCGCCTTGTGCTTTACGCCAAATGCAAAATTATTTTCCAAATAGGTAAGCGGCTCAATAAGCCCTTCTTTTTCATATAAAATCCAATGTATGGCAATAGGTTTATCTGGATTAAGCATTCCATTATCGTCAAAATTTGCCTCATAAATAACCGTATTCGTATTATGTGAGCGCTGAATATAGAACAATAGCGTTTTGCTTACTTCAGGTTTTGGATATCGAGAGGGAGATCCACACAGTGATGAAAGTAAAAGTATGGTGATATTTAAAAGATTCATAAACAGTTATTTTTTTTATACCATTGAATAGATTCTTTAATTCCATTTTCAAGATTGTATTTAGGTGCAAAATTGAAAGCTTTTTCTGTTTCTTTTGAATTACAAGACCAGTTAAGACTCGACAATTCTTTGTATTTATCACTATTGAGAACGGAGGTTTGATGCCTTGCTTGAGCGATTTTCTCTAGAAGCAGTGCTAAAACTTTTACTATCGGCTTAGGAATTACAATCGGCATAGTCCATTTATCAAGAGTTTTTTTACTGATATCTACTAATTGCTTGCAAGTATATGTATATCCATCCGACACAAAAAAGGCTTTATTACTTTCCGATGATATTGTAGATGTAATTAGTAAACGAGCGAGATCTTTTACGTAGATGAATGACAGGCGCTGATTGGGACTACTAATATAGGGCGCTATATGTCGGTTAATCGCTTTAAACAAACTTAGAAAATCTTTTTCTCGAGGACCGTATACTGCTGTTGGTCGAAAGATAAGATAGGGAACATATTGCTGTGTGCTGAGGTATTGCTCAACTTTTAGCTTGCTACGACCATAATTGGTAATTGGTTTTGGAGTGTCGATTGGCTCTATAGGAGCCAAGTTTTCTTCGTTTCCTGGACCCATAGCAGCCAAACTACTCATCAATATAAATTTTTGGGGAGCAAAATCCGCATCAACAAGCGATTGTAACAAGTTCTGTGTGTAGCGATTATTCACTCTATCAAAATCATCAGGGTTTACAACCTGTGTTACACCTGCATTATGAATAACATAGTCGAATCTTGCAATCACAGATTTGAGTTCAGTCCATTTCTGCCTAAGCGAAGTCGGATCCGAAAGATCGAGAGGTAAGACTTGAATCTCACTACTGTTTAGGTGATTAAGATTGCTCGTTTTACGAACACCAGCATAAACATCATGTTTTTGTAGGAGCGCTTCTTCCACCAAAAAACTTCCTATAAAGCCATTTGCACCAGTAATTAAAATTTTACTCATTAATTTAGATCTTTAATATAACATCTACGTCTTTTGTGTTGTTCGTGTGGTAAAAATCGCCACATCGATTGAACTTGCTTGTTGTCTTCCAATTCAATATTGCTTTCAGCTATATTAATATCCAACTTTAATGCTCCATTCATAATATCGCTCATAATAAGGGCGTTAGCTCCTTTGTTTTGATATTCCTTTTTTACAGCAATTAAATAAAGGTCTAAGCGATCGTTTTTTCGTAAAGCTTTCATCATGGGATATAGCCCTCTAGGAAATAAATTGCCTTTTGCCTTTTGTAAGGCCCGAGTAAAAGAAGGCATCGCAATTCCCACACCTATAATTTTCCCTGTTTCATCTCCGATTAAACTAATCAGATTCAAATTCACAAAACTCAAATAGGTTCGAGTATAGTAGTCAATTTGCTCTTTGTTTAAGGCAATATATCCATAGAGACCTTTATAAGACTCATTTATCAAACTAAAGATCTCGTGCGACTTACTTTTCAACTCTTTTGTTGATTTTGGCTTCAAGGAAAACAGTTTGTTTTTTTGTGCGACTCTTTGCGAAAGAAGGGTCATTTTTTTAGTTGCTTGTTCACTGGTTTCCAATTCGTATTCTACCCAATCGGTGCTTTTTTCGAATTCCAAATTGATCATATGCTGCTCGTAATAGGAATAGTTGTATAGTGTTGCCATCGTTCCTTTACGTTCAAATCCTTTGATCAACAAGCCTTGACGATCCATGTCGGTAAATCCCATTGGACCATGAACCTTGTCAATTTCATTTTGTTTTAACCAAGCTAATGCAGTTTTCATTAGCTCGGAAGAGATTTGTTTATCATCTTCAAAATCGAACCAACCAAAACGGCCAATTTTCATCTTTTGTTTTTCTTGTTCTTTATTATTGATAATGGCAGCAATTCGCCCAACAACTTTATTGTC
This sequence comes from Labilibaculum sp., assembly GCA_016743925.1. Classification (GTDB taxonomy): domain Bacteria; phylum Bacteroidota; class Bacteroidia; order Bacteroidales; family Marinifilaceae; genus Labilibaculum. The sequence goes on along the minus strand of JADGFH010000648.1, from coordinate 1,437 downwards.
ACGATAAGCTAGCCAGTAATTACAATGGCAAAACTGATGTGCAGGATTTTTATTGCTTTTTAAAGTGTGTTTTTCATCTAAATGAAGGGGAAATGCAATTTGTTTATTCTTTTTATACAATTTCGTATAAAAAACAATGAATTGGTTTAACTCCTTTGAATTTTCAACCTCTTTTATTCTTATTGACATATAACCTCCTCTGGGATGTATGATTTTACGACTTCATGGATGTGTTTTATGGCGTGCTCAATTTGCTCTTTGCTATGTGCAGCAGTAAGTGAAAACCGTAAAAGTGCGTCATTTTCTTTAACGCCAGGTGCAACAACTGGATTTACGTAAACACCTCTGTCTAATAATTTCTTTGCTATGCGGAATGTTAAAATACTATCGCGAATGTAAATTGGAATAATTGGAGTTTCGGCCATTCCAATGTCTAATTTATATTCTCGCATTAATCGTAAGGCATAATGTGTATTTTCCCAAAGCTTTTGTCTGAACGAATCATCTGCTTTAATTAATCGAAGAGAAGCCAATACGCTGGCAGTAGATGCTGGAGGTAGACTGGCACTAAACATATATGAACGAGAAGCATGTTTTAAATAATCGATGATATCCTTGTTGCCAGCTATAAAACCACCAACCGAAGCCATCGATTTACTAAATGTACCTCCAATAAGATCAATCTGATCGGTAATGCCATAATGGGAAGCTGTACCGGCACCATTTTTACCTATTACACCAAGAGCATGGGCACAATCAACAAATGTGAGTGCATTGTGTTTTGTTGCTTCTTTTGTGATTTTATCCAATTTCGCAATATCGCCATCCATAGAAAAAATACCATCGGTGACTATTAATTTTACTCCTGAGGAGTTTTTAAACCGATTTAGCTTTCGTCCTAAATCAAATATATCGTTGTGTTTATACTTAACTCGCTGCGCTAAACTCATGCGGCAACCATCTATTATCGATGCATGATTGAGTTCATCAATAAAGATTTGGTCATCCTTACTTGTTAAGGCAGGAATCACTCCCGTATTGACTTGAAAACCGGTAGGGAATATGATTACAGCTTCTTTTCCCAAGAAATCTTTTAATTCATTTTCCAATTCAAGGTGCAAATCGATGGTTCCATTCATAAAACGACTGCCAGTGCACGATGTGCCATATTTATTAATGGCTTCTTTTGCTGCTTCCTTGATGTATGGGTGGTTATTAAGTCCTAAATAGTTATTGGATCCAAACATTAACACTTCTTTTCCTTCGATAATGGCTGTATCAGATTGAGGAGAAGAAATGGGACGAAAGAATGGATACATATTTGTTTCGCGTAATAGTTTTGCTTGAATAACAAGGTTGCTGTTTTTTACAAAATCGTACTTACTCATATTAATCGTTATTTAATGAAAAAAAAATCTTAAAGACTGCTCTTTTTGT
>JADGFH010000647.1 GCA_016743925.1 Labilibaculum sp. | reverse complement strand
GAAATTGAGAATGGATTGAATAGATTCAATTTTATTTTTGAAGAAATCATAAAACAATTCAAAATTTGAACTATTTTTAAGGAATGAGTCCTATTCTAAAATCTAACAAATTCAATGAACTAAGTATTAGCAAGGCATATTTCCTGCTATTTCTTATACTTACTGTAACCTTTCTTGTTGGGATTGGTGGTATTTGGATATATAAGGAAATTTCAGATTTTAATCAGGAATCAAAAAAGATAAGAAAGGAATTATTAAGTGAACAAAAGAAAATATTAATCAGTAAAACCAACGAATGTATTGATTTCATTGCATACCAAAATACACAATCTGAATCAAGAATAAAAAACAGATTAAAGAATTTTGTTAGCCAAGCTCATGCTATTGCGTCAAACATTTACAATCAAAACAAAGGCAAATTATCTGATCGTGAAATAAAAAAGAGAATAAAACAAGCGATTACACCTCTCCGATTTGCAAATAATCGAGGATATGTTTTCATAAATACAACACAAGGAGTTGGCGTTTTATATCCATTTTCAAAAAATAAAGAAGGCCAAAATCTAATTAACCTTCAGGATATTAACAAAAACTATCTCATTAAAAATGAAATCAACTTAATACAATTTCAAGATGAAGCATACACTAAGTATGTAAACCCTAAAAAGGTCATTAACAAGTTTAATGCTTATACAAAAGTTTCCTTTATTAAAAAGTTTGCGCCTTATGACTGGTATCTAGGTTGCTTTGCATTTCTTGATGATTTACAAGAAGAAAATCAACGTGAAACTTTAAACAGAATAGATCAAATCAGTTTCGATAACAACAGTTCTTTCTTTGTTTACAAAAAAGATGGAACCTGTATTTCGCATAAGGACACTGCTAGCATAGGAATTAATTACAGAGATTACAAAAATCGATTAAGGAAATCGAATGTTGAAAAAATATTAGCAGCCGCAGAATCTCAGAAGGCCGGTTTTGTTGAATACCAAGATCCATTCTCGAATAAAGGAACAAAAGTCTCTTATTTAAAAACAATAGAAAGATGGGATTGGGTAATTGGCGTAGGAGTTTACACAAAGGATATAGATGCTGGTATTGAAATTGCCCGCAATAATTTAAAAGAAAAAGTTTACAAATACATTTACCAAATTATCCTTTTAATTGTTTTTGCAATTTTAGTACTTTACATTACTTCTAGACTTATTTCAAAGAAAATGAATCGGAATTTTGTTTCATTTAATAATTTTTTCCGAAAAGCTTCAACTCAATCTTCCAAGATCAATACTGAAGATTTATATTTTCCCGAGTTTCGAGATCTATCTATTACCATTAATAGAATGATCGATATTCGTTCTCAAAAAGAAGAAGAACTTAAGGAGGCAAAGGAACGTGCAGAAGAATCGGATCGTTTAAAATCTTCTTTTCTTGCAAATATGTCCCATGAAATTAGGACTCCAATGAATGCAATTATTGGGTTTTCTGAATTATTACAAGAAGAAGATTTACCATTTGAAACGAGACAGCAATTTTTCAACCATATTAAAAATAGTGGCAATTCATTATTAAATTTAATTAATGACATTATTGATTTCTCTAAAATCGAATCTGGAGAGTTGAAAATTTCAAAAACTGTTTTTAATCTTAATGAGATGTTTGATGAACTACATCAAACTTTTATTAAAATTAAATCAGGTAAAGGAAAAGATCACATTGATCTAAAATTTACAAAAGGCTTAAGTGACGAAAAATCTGTAATCTACACAGATCCATTTAGATTAAAACAAATCATTACGAACCTTGTTGAAAATGCAATAAAATTTACAGAAAAAGGACGTATTCAGGTATCCTATCATTTAAATCAAACAGTACTTATTTTTTCTGTAAAAGATACTGGAATTGGTATTTCACAAGACAAGCAGGATATCATATTTAGCCGATTTAGACAAGCAGATGATTCTCATGCACGTAAATATGGAGGAACAGGATTAGGCTTATCAATTTCGAAAAAATTATCTGAATTGCTAAATGGAGAAATGTGGCTTGAATCAACAGTAGATATGGGAAGTAGTTTCTCAATTAGTATACCTTATCAATTGGATAAAAATCTTATTCCGAACGAATCAAATGATGATCTATTAGATAAAAAAAAAATAAACGGTAAAAAAATTCTAGTTGTCGATGATTATGACGTAAATCTCACCTTATTAAAACAAATGCTACAACCTGCAGGAGTAGAAGTTATGGTAGCTGACAATGGAAATCGCGCTCTAAACCATTGTTCTAACAACGATTTTGATTTGATACTATTAGATCTTCAAATGCCTGAATTAAATGGATTTGAAACTTTACAACTAATAAAGGAAAGTAAACCTAAGGTTAAGATTGTAGCCCAAACAGCTTACGCTTTGGAAAATGAAAAAGAACAAATATTAAATTCGGGATTTGATGGATACATTTCGAAACCAATCGTCAAAAAAGAATTAATCGATATTATTCACAAAATACTCTAGATTAAAATCTTGGGCATTTTATTCGTCCAATCTGTCTTCTTTTTCTTGCACTAACTTCCATACAACCGGAACTAGATTTTCGATTACGAGAATTTTTAAACCTCATTAGAAATGCTATTTCATGTGCTCCTGTATTCGTATGAATTAATTTTGATACTGTCTTATCGTAACTGTACGAAACTTGCCACCAATCTCTAATAATCCCGAGTTGTAATATAACAGCATCATATTCCAGCTCTAAATTATCGCGATACCACATTCCATAAATAATTGATCCTTTAGAAAGGTACAAACCATAATTTAGTTGTTTGTTTGTTCCTTGTTGTTGATATAAAAAATTGGGTGCTAAACTAAAGTCTGATTGATGCAATCCATTTCTAAAAACAGGCACATTAACACCGCAGTGCAAGGTGTATTTTCGTGGCAATTTAGAATAATCGCTCTCTTCTTTAAAGGTTTCATTTGGTTCTGTTAAATGATGAGCTGCAAAGCCAATAAACCAATTCTTATAGGATGCTATTATTCCTGATGAAAAGTCAAAATAATTTCTATTTAAATGATCAATTGCTCCTTCTCCTGTAAAAGGATTTATCAAACCATTAATATAAAATTCATCTGTCTGATCTGGATAGGTAAAATTTGATTCATCTAATTTTCGTTCGATAAAAGAAACTTGAAAACCAGTCTTAATAGACAAACTTCTAGAAATTCTTAATGTATAAGCATACATAGCACTTGCTGTAGTGGTACTAACGGTACCATCACCTTGCTCATCCTGCATCAAATGAAAACCAACACCTCCACCCAATGCATTTATATATTGATCGTATGCCACACTATAACTTACGTAAGCCGAATTTAACTCAGGCCATTGATTACGGTATCCAAATGCTAGCCTGGGATCATAATCTGAACCAGCAAATGCAGGATTTAAGTAAACCTTATTCGCATAGAACTGGGAGAACTCTACATCCTGCGAAAACAGGTTTACAGAATTCAATAACAGTGTAAATAAGCCTATTATTTTCAGTCCTTTTCTCATTATCTAAATAAAGTTACCGTACCATGCCCTTGTTCTTTCCCTCCGTAGAAAATAATCCAAACATAAACACCTATTTCCGATTCTTTTCCTTTGTAAGTTCCATTCCAACCATCAAACTTCAATTCATTATTACCTACAATATCCCTTTTTACCTGGAATATTTGTTCTCCCCATCGAGAATAAATATACATTTCAAAATCAGTAACAAAACCTTTAAATACAGGATAAAATATTTCACTTCATCAAATATCAAATCATTCAGTAAAGCATATAGTGTTACTAGTAGGAGATGGGTTAACTTGTGAAATAATTACATAAGCGTGTGAACAATTAAAAG
>JADGFH010000646.1 GCA_016743925.1 Labilibaculum sp. | reverse complement strand
TTTAAATTGATTGTTTAATTATTCTATTCAACTATTTTCCATCATTGCATTTTTCAATTTAGAATTCTTACTTGAAAATTCTAAATTACTGATCTGAAGATCAACTTTTTCTAGAACTAGAAAAGTAAAGGAAAATCCTTGATAGTATTGTTTTATGGGGATTACACGGCATAATTTCCTAATTTTAGATTAATCTGTAAAACCTTTAATTCTCATAGAATTAGATATTTGTTTAGATTAAATACCTTATAAATAGTGTTAATGATTGTTAAAATCTAATTACTATGCTTTCTTTGTACATATAGATAATTGCAAAATCAATATTAAAAAATGAAACTTCAAGAATTAAATATATTAAGAAAAATAAGCGAAGGAGAGGAGGAGGGGCTTCGGCAACTTTTTGATTTGCATTATGATTCGTTATGTATTTATGCTCTTAAGTTTCTTGATTCATTTGATAAAGCGGAAGATATTGTTCAGGAAGTGTTTATTAGTTTTTGGGAAAATAATCGAGCAGATCAAATAAATGGTGGATTAGGCAATTATCTGGTTAAGGCAGTAAAAAACAATTGTTTATATTATTTACGGCAAAGTAAGCGATACAGTCACGAAACTGTTGATGCTTTATATGATCTTGAAATCGAGGAATATGAAGAATCTACGGAAATGGAAGAGAAGAAAGAACGTTTACTTGAAGAACTTACAAAACTTTCTCCCCAAGCAAGAGCTGTATTTGAAGGTATAGTTTCAGATAATCGAAAATATAAGGAAGTGGCCGAAGATCTTGGTATTTCTGTAAATACTGTAAAAACGACCTATTCACGTGCTCGGAAACGATTAAGGAGATCAGTAAGTTCAATGGTTTGGTTTTTGATACCTTAGATTTCTTATTTCTCCACATGGTAATTTTCAGTACAGATGTTTATGTCTGTATTTTGAAATGAGATATTAATTCTCGAATTAAATTTTAGTTTACCCCAAAAAAGAAAATTTTTTCTTATTGTCTAAAGAAAAAACTGTGCTGTCGAAATTCTTCTATTAATAAGTGTGTTGTTTGCTTTTTCTTGAAATCAAACACTTACTCTTAGTTTGTGTCTCTTGTTTTCTTATATCATTAGGTGAATTATAAGGAGAGGATGTATTTACTTTGCAATTTTTTTTTAATATATGTCACCCATTTATAAAAAAGTGCATCATTATATTGTTAGGGTTAATAATGTAATGATAATTTATAGATGGACATTGATGAAAATATTATAATAGATTGGGCAATGAAATATCATCAGGCTTGCCTGACGGATAATGATCAACAAGCTTTAGAAAAATGGTTGGATGAAAATAAAGAACATGTTCATCTTTTTAATAAATATCGTAAGCTTTATTGCCAATCTCGTTCGGTAGCTTTTATCGATACAGTCAATAGAGAACAAGCATGGAGTAATATTTCAAGTGCTCTTCAAAATAAATCACGTCGTTTATTACCAAAATGGACTTATCAAGTAGCTGCTATATTTATTATTGTTTTAGGAGTTGGTTATTTTCTAAGAAATGAAATTTCGACAGCTAATCATCAGGTGTCTGGATTTGAGCAGATCGCAGAGATAGGCACGCGAAGAGCTATTTTAACATTCGCAGATGGGAGAAAACAAGCGCTTGAAGAAGATAACGAGCAAGTTTTCGACGAAAAGGATGGTACTTTGATAATAAAGGATAGTACAAATTCTTTAATGTACTCAAAGGAAAAGCCTGCTAATAAGCAAATACTTTATAACGAGATAAAGGTTCCAAGAGGTGGAGAGTATTCCTTGCACTTGGCAGATGGTACGCAAGTGTGGCTAAATGCTGATTCAAAATTACGTTACCCGGTACAGTTTAAAGGCAAGCAACGCCTAGTTTATCTGGAAGGAGAAGCTTGTTTTGATGTGGCACATAATGGGGAAATGCCATTTATTATATCAGCAAACGATAGCAAGGTTAAGGTATTGGGTACAAAATTTAATATTTCTGCTTATAAAGATCAAGCTTATGTTGCAACTACTTTAGTAAGAGGAAGTGTGCAAGTTGACTATTTAAGCGATAATATTCTATTGAAGCCAGGTGAACAATCTGTAGTAGTTAAAGGTAAGGATGGAATTGCTATAAATGAAGTTGATCCTTCAATATATACGGCTTGGGTTCATGGAGTATTTGAATTTGAGAAAAAAGATCTTGGCTCTATAATGACTCAGTTAGGGCGCTGGTATAATGTAAACTTCTTTTTTACCGAGCCACAGTTAAAGCAGATCAAATTTACAGGAGCTATACATCGAAACGAAAGTATTAATTATGCTATCGAATTAATAGAGAGTATTACAGATCTTAAATTTAAAATTAAAGGAGAAAATATAATTATAGAAAAATAAAAAAAACAGGAAATATTATCAGTATTTCCTGTTCAATTAAATTTATTGCCTGCAAGCAATAAAATTCACTAATCTTAATTACAAATGTATGAAAAAAAATCTCATTTGGAGGTGTCAAACACCTACCATTCGAAAACTATTGCGTGTTATGAAGCTGAGTTTGATGTTTATTTTGATTTTTTCGCTACAGGTGCAAGCGAAATCTTTGGCTCAACAGGTAGAGCTAAGAAGCAAAGATGTCTCAGTACGTGATGTCATTAAAGAGCTGAAAAAGCAAACAGGTTACTATTTCATGTTTAATGAGGAAGATATTGATGAGGATATAACTGTTGATGTTGACCTAACCGGTGCCTCATTGGAAGAGGCTTTAATGCAAGTGTTTGGTGATTTGCCCGTTCAGTATAATATCAAAGATAAATATGTACTGATTAAGAAAAAGGAGCCGGAGCCTGTAGTTCAGCAGGAACAGGATTCAAAGATAACGGTAATTGGAACGGTTACCGATGAAAAGGGAGATCCTTTGCCAGGTGCTGCAATTGTAATAAAAGGAACTACTAAGGGAATAACCACCGATTTTGATGGAAAGTATCACTTTTCTGAAGTCCCAAAGAATGCAACATTACAATGCTCGTTTATGGGTTTTACGGTTCAAGAGATTCCTGTGGATGGAAAAACAACGATAAATTGGGTGTTACAAAGCTCCGTTAATGAGTTAGAGGATGTAATGGTTGTTGCCTTTGGTAAGCAAAAAAAGGAAAGTGTTTTGGCTTCAATAACTACAATAAAGCCAGCAGAATTGAAGGTTCCTTCAAGTAACTTAACGACGGCTTTAGCTGGTCGTGTATCAGGTTTAATTTCTTACCAACGTAGTGGTGAACCAGGACAGGATAATGCTGAGTTTTTCGTTAGAGGAGTAACAACTTTTGGTTACAAGACAAATCCTTTAATTTTGATTGACGGAATTGAATTGAGTACGAGTGATTTATCTCGATTAAATACCGATGATATTGCAGCATTCTCTATCATGAAAGATGCAACAGCAACCGCATTATATGGAGCTAGAGGAGCAAATGGTGTGATTTTAGTGACAACAAAAGAAGGTAAAGAAGGACCTGTAAAAGTATCTGTTCGATTTGAAAAGGCTGTTTCTATGCCAACGCAAGATGTTGATGTTGCGGATCCTATAACCTATATGCAACTGTACAATGAAGCTATTAAGACTAGAGATCCATTAGGTTCTGTAAAATACAAAGAGAGTGATATTCAGAATACAATGTTGGGAACTAATCCTTATGCTTTTCCTGCGGTTGATTGGCACAAAATGTTATTTAAGGATTATACTACTAACACTAAGTTTAATGTTAATTTAAATGGTGGAGGTAAGGTAGCTCAGTATTATGTAGCATTTTCTGCTAACAAGGATAATGGTATTTTAAATGTTGATAAGAGGAATAATTTTAATAGTAATATTGAATTAAATAAGTATTTATTA
>JADGFH010000645.1 GCA_016743925.1 Labilibaculum sp. | reverse complement strand
GTCCTATCATACCGGCTAAAACAAAAAGGTTCATATCTATTGATTTTTATTAGTTTACAACACTAAGTTAATATTTTTTTAAGCTAATATCCATTACATATTAGAAATCCATTTCACCACATCATTACCATTGGCGAATATTAAAAGGCCAAACAACAAGACCATTCCAGTTATTTGCGCATACTCCATAAACTTATCACCCGGTTTTCTTCCCGTAATAATCTCATACATTAAGAACATTACATGTCCACCATCTAATGCCGGAATAGGAAGAATATTCATTATCGCTAAAATTATTGATAGGAAAGCTGTAAGATTCCAGAAGTCATGCCAATTCCAAACTCCTGGAAAAATATTACCAATTGTAATAAAACCACCAATAGATTTATATGCTTTTGTTTCTGATGAGAATATCAGCTTAAACTGTTTCAAATAAGAACCCAACTTATCGATTCCCTTGTTAAATCCTGCAGGGATTGATTCTACAAATGTATACTCTAAAGTAGCATACTCAAACAATCCAACTTCTCTTGCAGGATAAAAACCAATCTTACCATCTTCCCCAACTGTAAGGTTTATCACAATTTCTTTCCCAGCACGATCTATGATTGCTACTATACTATTACTCTTATTGGCAAGTAAAAAATCTTGAAATTGGTCGTAATACTCAAATCGTACAGAATCTACTGATACAATCTTATCGCCTTTTAAAAGACCAGCTTTTTCTGCTGGAGATTCCTCTAAAATACGACCTATTGAAATAGCGCTATATGGATAACGTACATCAAAAACAGGACTTAAAGAAAAGCCTTCACTACTTTTCGCCAACAATGCAGGTACAAAAGAGGAAGGTATATCAACACTTAATTGCTTATTATTTCTTAAAAATTGTATCGATTTTGGACTATTTAATAAAATATCAGGAACAATTTGACTAAATCGCTCTACCTTTTGATTGTCTAAAGCAATAATTTTATCACCATCCTGTAAACCAATACTCTCAGCTAAAGAATCACATACAACACCATACTTTACATTTTCAGCAGGTAGGTATTGCTCTCCCCACGTATAAAGTACCGCGATATAAATTACAAAAGCTAGAATAAAATTAACCAAAACACCACCAACCATTATTAACAAACGTTGGTATGCAGGCTTTGATCTAAACTCATATGGCTCTGGTGGCAATTTCATTTGCTCCTTATCCATAGATTCGTCAATCATACCAGATATTTTCACGTAACCACCTAAAGGCAACCATCCAATACCATATTCCGTATCTCCTTTTTTGAATTTAAATAAAGAAAATCCAGCATCGAAAAACATATAAAACTTCTCTACTCGGGTCCGAAATAACTTTGCAAAAGCAAAATGTCCCAACTCATGCAGCACAACCAGTATGGACAAACTCAATAAAAACTGCCCTATTTTAACAATTACTTCCATTCAACTTTTAATTAATTTTTAACTCCATACTGAAATATATGTCCAGTATTTTAGCGGATGCCTAAGATAGGTATTTTTTTACAACATTGATAAGGCTAATTTTCTAGTCTCTGTGTCCGTTATCACATAGTCCTCATAACTAGGCTTACTGATAAATCCTAGTTGATCCATGCATCCTTCAATTATATCACTCATTTGTAAAAAACCGACCTGATCTTTTAGAAAAGCCTCAACCATTATCTCATTGGCAGCATTTATTATACAAGGCATATTCCCTCCTTTTTCCATTGCTTGAAAAGCCAAATTCAAATTTTTAAAACTCTCATAATCTGCAGGTTCAAAACTTAGGTTTGGATAATCTAAAAAATTAAACCTAGGAAAATCCGTTTTGAATCTTTTAGGATAGGTAAGGGCAAATTGAATAGGTAATTTCATATCTGGCAAGCCCATTTGAGCTTTCATTGAGCCATCTTCGAATTGCACCAAAGAATGAACAATTGATTGAGGATGTACAATAACATCAACCTGAGCTGGCTTTAAATCAAATAACCATTTTGCTTCAATTGCCTCAAAACCTTTATTCATCATACTAGCTGAATCGATGGTAATTTTAGCTCCCATATCCCAATTAGGATGCTTCAAGGCTTGTTTTGAAGTTACGGTTTCTAAGAATTTCTTATCCTTGCCTCGAAATGGACCTCCCGAAGCTGTTAGGTAAATTTTCTCGATCGAATTATCAAACTCTCCAGACAAACATTGAAAGATTGCAGAATGCTCCGAATCTACAGGATAAATACTTACCCCATTTTCCAATGCTAATTTTTGAATAATTTCACCCGCAACTACAAGAGTTTCCTTATTAGCCAGTGCAATATTTTTCTTAGCCTCAATTGCTTTTATTGTTGGCAGAAGACCAGAATATCCAACCATGGCAGTTACAACAACATCTATTGAGGACATTTGCACTACCTGTGCAATTGCATCAATTCCAGTGTAAACCTTAATTGGCTCCTCTTTTAAAGCCTCTGTTAATTCTTCATATCTCTCTTCACAAGCAATAACCACAACATCGGGTTTAAATTTTTTAGCCTGCTTAATTAGTAATTCTACATTGTTGTTTGCTGTTAGTACATCAACAATAAATTCTTCCGGGTTTGCCTCCACCACTTCTAAGGTCTGAGTTCCAATAGAACCGGTTGATCCCAAAATGGCAATATGTTTACTCATCAATAAATCGAGTTTTGTTTGTTTTTAGAATTTTATATAATCCTCTGGATTTAATGGTCGTCCATTATGCCATAATTCAAAATGCAAATGTGGACCAGAAGTTAATTCACCAGAATTTCCAAGTAAAGCAATTGCTTCACCTGCTTTTACATGCTCACCAGCCTTTTTCAAAAGCTCCGAGTTATGTTTATAAATAGATAATAAATTATTTGTATGCTGAATCTGAATTACGTATCCAGTATTTAATGTCCATTCCGAAAAGATCACAGTCCCATCAAGAATCGACGAAATTCGCTCATTCATCCCGCCTACAACATCAGTTCCAAAATGTTCTAGTTTACTATCGTAATGATTTGATACCATACCATTAATTGGAGCAAAAAAGTGAACACTCGCTAAACCTTGAGCTTTCCCAGAATTACCAAGAGATAAATTAAATTTCTCATCCTCTTCATGCTCCTTTCTAAAAAGCGAATCATTCGAAGAAGTACTAAAGCTTAAATCTTTATATTTTGGATCAACAATAGAATCGGCCTCATTTTGAACTACATTATCAAAATCGTTACCAGCAATTACATTTCTAACTCCCTGAAAAAACCGATCTCTTTTATCCAATTCACTTATCAAAGAATCAACTAATATCGCATTACTCTCTATATTCCTTCTCATTTCTCCATCAGGATATCCTGGAATATATTCACGCAAAGGTGTAAATGCAATAAACAAGGTTACCAGAACAATTAAAAGAATTGAAAATAGGCCTGTTACGGTAAAAACATTTAATCGGGATAGACGAATTGACAACACTTCATCAAAAGTGGCTTCATTAGAAATTGTTAGACGGTATTTATTCTTTAATTTCTCAAGCAAAGGAGTTTTCTCTTTTAAACTACTCATAATGAATGGATCTAAAAATATTTACGCAAAGGTAAGAGAAATAGCTTAAAATGCTTACTTATTAGGATGGTAAAAATAAGGAATAAAAAAAAGGCTTTGAATTTCTTCAAAGCCTTCTCAGTAGTAGCGGGAGCCAGACTCGAACTGACGACCTTTGGGTTATGAGCCCAACGAGCTACCAACTGCTCCATCCCGCAATATATTTTCGAAAGATCTTGTCTTTGTATTGTTAGTCGGCCTAAACCTAAACTTAGTAGCGGGGGCCAGACTCGAACTGACGACCTTTGGGTTATGAGCCCAACGAGCTACCAACTGCTCCACCCC
>JADGFH010000644.1 GCA_016743925.1 Labilibaculum sp. | reverse complement strand
TTGATCTTCATGACAACCAGTACATGAAACAACCTCACCAGGCATACCTGTTATCCACGATCTCATCAATTGTACTGCAGCTCCATTTTCATCCAATGGTTGCATAGAAACAGGAATGTTAGATGGTATTTTGAAAATTACGGATCCATCCTCTTCCACAGGAACAGTCCCTAAAATTCTTTTCATATCCCAACCTGCTTGAATTCCCTGCACCATATGTCCAGATGGAGATTTTGCGTAAGCAAACTCATATGCAAACACTCGAAGCTCCTTGATTGTTCCTCTTTCAATTCCTTTTGTACCCTGACCAGTATAAATATCTTGAATATATACGGTAGATTCCATATTTTTCAGATTCACTTTCTCAGGAATAACTGGAGGAGTTGGTTTTTTAAAGACAGGAATAGCTTCAGTTACACCTTCACCTTCAAATTCTGCAATAAGCGTTACATTATCAAAAACATCAACCAAATATAAACCCCATAAAGATTCTGGATTTAATTTAGCCGTTACTAGGAAGTAATCTTTTGATAAAACTTGAGGTTTCAAAAACTGTGGCCAAACACCATTAACAAGTCCATCTTTTATTTCTGGAATTACCTTCTTATTTCTATAAGGTATTTCTTGCATTACACCATCAGCCTCTCTACGTCCTTTAGCTGGATCGAACATTACTAATCGCCCAGAACGAGCAATTCCATGATGTCCTGAAACAATTCCAATAAATTGGCTATTATTTTTCCCTGGCAAAGGCTTCGCATCAAACAAAGAATTAGGCCAATAAGAACCACTACCATATAATTCTTTCTTATTGGTTCCATCAGGATTCATGTGTAGCATTATTCTTGAGAAATAGTGTGTAATATCACTATACTCCCAACGCAATTGCATTAATCTTCCGTTATTCATTACTTCTGGACACCAATCATTTTCCTGCCCAAAGCTAATCCTTCTTAAGTCCTTACTATTAGGATCATACACACAAAAACTTCCAATAATATCAGCACTATTAACACAAGGTACACCCTGATAAGCAATATTAGATGATGCTACTATTTTACCACTAGGAAGATAAGCTCCATCAAAAAAGTTTAAATCTTCTTCATCTACCTGTGTTAATTGATGAACTTTGTTAGAATTCACATCCATCTCAAAAATCTGCCACAGATTATCTTTATTTACACTAGTAAACATCAATCTGTCGGCATCCCAATGTAGTTTTAAACTATTTAAAGGAGCACTATTAGTAGGCTTGTAAATTGTTTTAGATTGAACATCACCTCTTAAATTACTCAAAACACTTAATTCACAATCAAAATTACTCATCCTTGCAGACATATGAGAACTCCAATTATTATTTTGTGTTCCAATTTCAGGAGCCATTGCCTTACGTGCACGATCACCTAATTTGTAACGAACGGCAATAATCTTATCAAAATCTAGAATCGGGTTAGCAAGTAAAATTTCATCTTTGTACTCACCAATTTTATTCAGGTTCTCAATAGATTCCGAATCTTCTTTATACATTCCTTCAACAGAAGCAGAATATACTTTTTCTATAAAATCGATTTTTCCCTGATATTTAGAAGCTTTAAAGTCAGGATTTGATTTCATATTATCAAAAGCCAAACGTAAAGCTTCAGTATTAATCCATTTCAGTTCATTTTGAAGATTGTATATTTTACTCGCTCTTTCGTATAACTCTAAATATTTACTTAATTGTTCCGATTTCGACAATCCTTCAACTTCCTTAAGCAAATTTTCAAAATGACCTGGCTTATCTAACAATTTAACAAGATTGTTAACTACCGACTTTTCAGCCGAACAATCATTAGATGCTAACCATGATATGGTACTAACATTCAACTTGTTGAAAAACAAGGCCCCTATTTTAGGGAATTTCGAAATTAATTGCTCCTTAATTACATGTGCAGAAACATTTTGCACTACAAATCTAACAGAAGCTCGTTCATTAGAGCCATCATCAATTCCAACAAGTGCTTCAAACCTAACGTATTTTTTATTTAGGTTAAAAACAACTTCTCCGTTAGCATGAAGAAAAATTCCATGATCATACTCTTTTGATTGTATGGTAAGTTTTGTATTGTGACCAGTAATATTTTTTAATGGCTTCCAATATCCAGCATGGCCAGATTGAATCTCTAACGCATCGACATAATCAAAACTGCCATCTGCTTTAAATAATTTTACATCTGCCCATACAGCATGATCCCAACCATTTCCATCCTTAGTACCATCAGTGATCATAACTAGATCAACAACACCTGTTATGTCTATGGTTAATTTCTCTGGAGTATCTCCTTTTCGCAATATTTTTGAATTAACAGGAAAGCGATCCCCCAATTCTTTCTGCAATTCCTTCTTTAAGTTAATTACACTTTGACTCCAATTCTTATTGGAATCGGCCGGTTCTGCCTTTACACTGGAAACCAGAATAAAAATGGCGAACATAAAATTCAATATTCTAATCATCTTGTCGGTTTTAAGTAAAAATCTCGTTTAACGTAAATATTCTTGACGAATATCAGGATCAATGGTGGAGACGTTGCCCAAATTTTGATCATCTGTTATCTTCCACACCACATTTTTATTCTTATCAATTTCGAACAACGGTACCTTTGGTCCTTTCGCATGAGAATGACCACCCCAATTGCAAATTATCGTATTTCCATTTTCAAGACGAATAGCCTCGGCAACATAACGAAGAGGAAATTCTTTTATATCCTTCTCACCTAATTCCCAAACAATCTCCTCATTTAATGGATTGTATTCTACCAATTTGTGTTTGTCCCCACAACTTAACAGCCAATTTTTATTCTCGAGTACAAGCATCGAAAATACTGAATAATTCAATTTTGATTCCTTAATCAATTGACCACTTCTATCCAATTCCAAAATACTTCTTTTGCCAAGAACAGGAACTAGATATGTATTGTCTTCTGTTTTACTAACTCGACGAAATTGCCCATGAGGATTATCAACTCCAGTCTCGAAATCGACCGAAACCAATTTTTCCCCCTCAAGAGAGAATTCATAAATTTTAGCTGGATTTCCACATTCTCCAATAAGAATATTTCCATCTTTAGTTAAAGACGCAGAATGAATCTCGGCCTTATCTCTACTTTTGTATTCCCATTGTACATTATGTTCTTTATCAATAACTTTTATTCCCTTTTTGAACGAGTATAGTATTTTGTTATTTGGTAAATTAGTAACAGAATTGCATTCTTCATTTTGTTCTAAATTATGACTCCACAAAACTTTTCCCTTCTCGTCAACCTTTGCATTTTTTTTCCAGCCAGAACCTCCAATTAGGTATTGAGGCTCAGATTTAATGCTGGAATTGCATGACATAAGAGTGAGTAATAACAATAAAATACTACAATAATTTATAAACTTCATAGTTGATATTTTTCGACTTGTATTATAAATATAAGGCATCAAGTTGAGGCCAGGAATCGACCAAATCATTCGGTTGAGATTTTCCTTTGGTACTTCTTCCTTCCTCAATAACTTTCAATAATAATTTTTTAAGTTGGTTCGTTTTTTTTGTATTTGATAAATAAAGATTCTTCTTTTCCTGAGGATCATTCTTTAAATTAAACAGTTGATACTTTGGCAAGCCCTTTTCTGCATCGCTACCCGGACGAGGATTACTCCATCCTCCAGAACCTTTACACAACACAAGTTTCCAATCTCCTTTTCGAATAGAAAAACTTCCATTAATGGAATGATGAATGGTATTTGTACGTTTGTAATCAGAAGATTTTGGATTCAACAAAAGAGGAAGCATACTAAAACTATCTTCAGCCATATTATCAGCTAATTCAGCATCGATAATTTCAGCACAAGTAGCCATAAAATCTGTTGTGCAAATGGTCGCATCAGATT
>JADGFH010000643.1 GCA_016743925.1 Labilibaculum sp. | reverse complement strand
GCTCTACACAAAGCTTATCCAAATATTAAAAAAATTACGATTAAAGAATGTGAAGGATCTGAAGATGATGAAACCAATCTTAAATTATCGCTAAAGGTTCATAAACTTGGATTCTCAATACACATAAATAATGGAGGCCTTATTGCTTCGGGCGGGACTGATTTCTTCTTGGCTGGAACTAAAAGAAGCGTTGGCGTAGAAACTCGAATTGGTGTTCACTCATGGGGCGGACAAGATGACGATGGAAAAGAAGTAACTGCTACAGATTTTCCTATAGGTCATAAACACCATTTGCCGTATATTAAATATTATAAGAATATTGGTTTTACTCAAAAAGAAGCTGAAGATTTTTACTACTACACCATTAATGCTGCTTCTGCGAATAACATTCATTGGATGACATCGGAAGAAATTGAAAAATACAATATGTTAAAAGAATAATAACAAATTACCCCTCTAGGTTTGCACTTAGAGGGGTATTGTATTCTATACTCATTCGACATAGGAAACCGAAAATTCATCGTTACAATATTTTTCTTTGTCCTCAAGCCGAACGGGCTTTTACTTTTATTCATATAATGATTTCACATTAAAGTATTCAAGATTTTCAATTCTCCTTAGATGAGAAAAGTAAACAAAAGAATCAAGTCAATCGGATACTGCTCTCCATTCTAAATCAACAGTGTGACTCGACTCGCGTCCGATTGACAACTCCCGTATGAAATTCATCTCTATGAAAAACAGTTACTTATAATAATTTTAATAATAGAGCTTAACTAATTCCTTAAAAGCTATTTACATTGAGTAAATCAGGCAAGTTTTAATAAACTTCTTTCGCGATATCTCGCACACAATTGGATGCCATTAATGTATAAAAGTGTAAGGAAGGAACGCCGTGTTGAATCAACTCTTTGCATTGCTGAATTCCCCACTCGATACCGACTTGCTTTACCTCATCGTTGGTTTTGCATTTGCGAACTTCGGCAGCTAAGGCTTCTGGTATATCTGTTTTAAAAATCTGCGGAAGCACGGTTAATTGGCTAAGTGCCGAAATTGGCTTAATGCCTGGAACTACGGGAACGGTAATACCGGCAGCTCGCACTTTCTTTACAAAATCGAAATATTTCTGGTTATCGAAGAACATTTGGGTAACGATGTATTCTGCGCCTGCATCAACCTTTTTCTTCAACCAATAAATATCGGAATCTAAATTAGGTGCTTCTTCGTGTTTTTCTGGATATCCGGCAGTACCGAAAGAGAAAGGCGTTTCGAAGGGTTCAACCTGCGTTCCATCTAAAAACTCACCTTTGTTAACCTGATTCACCTGATTGATCAAATCGATGGCATATTTGTGTTCTCCTGTTGTTGGGATAAAATCATGACGAGGAGATGTATCACCGCGAAGTAATAGCAAATCATATATGCCCAGAAAATTTAAATCTAATAAAGCATTCTCGGTTTCTTCGGGAGTAAAGCCACTACAAATAACATGTGGCACAACTGTAAGTTTGTATTTGTTTTGAATTGCTGCTGCAACAGCAACGGTTCCCGGGCGTTTTCTTGTAATCTTTTTCTGGATTACTCCGCTCGCTGATTCGGTAAATTCAACCTCATCGCGATGGGCTGTAATATTTATGTATTTAGGATCAAACTCTTTAAGTTTATCGATGGTATTAAAAACTTTGGATATGCTGTTTCCTCTCAAAGGAGGCAATAATTCAAAAGAGAAATGTGTGGTTTTGTTCTCGATTGCTTGGTTTAATAATTCAATTACTTTCATTGGTTTTAGTTAGATATAAGGTTCGAGACTTACATCTCAAAGCTTATTATTGATAATAATATTGTCCTATTTATTTTTTGTATTGGGCTATCCGCCCAAACCCGACTTCATTTTTTGTCTTGAATACAAAAAACGGAAGCAAAAAAAATCAAGGCTACATTTTAAAAATCTTCCTTATTTGCCTCAAGCTTAAGTGCGGCCGAGTGATCTTCGAACAAGTTCGAAGCTTCCCGGTCTTACTAGAGCTTAAAGGCAAAACAAAACCTCTTTAAAATAAATGCCGCTCAACCTGCGATTTAATTAATACTCTTTAAAAAAATGACACATTATAATAAGTACTAAATTAAGTAAACGCTATTTTCATATACCTTTAGGTCGAAAATGATATTATATTATTGCGGTAAGCAATTTTTGTGCTTTTTCTTCTGATATTCCTTTTCGGGATGCGTAATCTTTTACTTGGTCTTCTTTGATTTTATCGATTGCAAAATACATTGCTTCGGGATGAGCCATTACCAATCCACTAACCGATGCGGCTGGATACATGGCAAAACTCTCGGTTAAAGTGGCTCCAATTTGGTTTTCTACATCAAGAAAATCCCAAAGCACTTTCTTTTCTGAGTGTTCTGGCAATGATGGATATCCAAATGCTGGGCGAATTCCCTGATAATTTTCACGAAGCATATCCTCTATACTTCCATCCTCTCCAACTGAATATCCCCAATCTTCTTTACGGATTTTTTCGTGCAATAATTCGGTAAATGCTTCAGCCAAACGATCAGCGAGAATTTTAATCATGATACTGTTATAATCATCGTGATTTTCGGTCAACATTTCTACAATCTCATCTACTCCTATACCCGCCGTAACAACGAATGCCCCTATATAATCAATTCGATCGGATTCTTTTGGCGCAATAAAATCGCTCAAGCATAAATTGGTTAATCCTTTCTTGAATTTTTCTTGTTGACGAACTCCGCAAAATCGAGTAATTTCTTTCGATCTATCCTCATCGGTATACAGAACGATATCATCGCCTTCGCTATTGGCAGGGAACAAACCGTAAACTGCACTAGCTTCTAATAAACCTTCTCTTTCGATTACATCTAACATGTTATTGGCATCAATAAACAATTTTTCAGCCTCTTCTTTGTAATCTGGATCTTCCATTATTTCAGGATACATGCACTTTAGTTCCCATGCAACAAAAAAGAAAGTCCAATCGATGTATTTGCGAATTTCGCCAATGGAAAAGTTCTTTACTACCTGTACGCCTGTTTTATTTGGTGTATGAATAGGTTCGGTAGACCAATCGTATCGCTCTTTATTATTACGAGCCTCTTCTAAAGTATAATATTCTTTTGGTTTTTGATTTTCGTGAGCCGTTCTCACTTCCTGATATGTTTCTTTTACTGTTGCCAAATAGTCTTCTCTCTTATTTTTATCGCACAATTGTTTAAATATCCCAACTGATTTTGAAGCATCCACTACGTGTACAACACCATTCTCGTAATTGGGTTCAATTTTAACCGCTGTATGCAATTCGGATGTTGTTGCACCACCTACTACCAAAGGAATGTCTAGGCCTTGTCGTTTCATTTCTTCAGCAACAAAACACATTTCCTCTAATGATGGCGTAATTAATCCACTTAAACCAATGGCATCTACTTTTTCTCGCTTGGCAACTTCCAATATTTTTGCACAAGGAACCATAACGCCCAAGTCGATTACCTCGAAATTGTTACATCCTAAAACAACACCAACTATATTTTTACCGATATCGTGTACATCTCCTTTTACGGTTGCCATTAGTATTTTACCCGCATTACTAGCTTCGGACAAGGTGTTTTTTTCCTCTTCGACAAATGGTTGAAGGTAAGCAACGGCCTTTTTCATTACTCTTGCAGATTTCACAACCTGAGGCAAGAACATTTTACCATCGCCAAACAAATCACCAACGATATTCATTCCATCCATTAATGGCTGTTCAATTACATCCAATGCACGTGGTAATTGCTGTCTGGCTTCTTCAGCATCTTCTTCAATAAAATCTGTAATTCCTTTTACCAACGAATAAGACAACCTTTCGAAACAAGGCTTTTCTCTCCAAGCATCGGTTTTCACCTTCACTTTTCCATCCGATTTTAATC
>JADGFH010000642.1 GCA_016743925.1 Labilibaculum sp. | reverse complement strand
ATACGAATTTGTCTTTCCAATTCGGGCCAGAAAAAGACCATGGCGCCGTTTGGATTGGCTCCAATGTCAGATCCTTTTCGGCTGTTGTAATTCGTAAAAAAACAAAAGCCTTTGTCATTAAAATCTTTTAAGAGAAGAATTCTAGCTGACGGTTTTCCTTCTGCCGATACTGTTGCTAAAGTCATTGCGTTAGCATCAGGTAATTTTAATTCTACCGCTTTCTCAAACCAATTTTTAAACTGAATAAAAGGATCTTCAGAAACCTCGGATCGTTTTAATCCTGCTTCTCCATATTCGTGCCTTATATTTTTGATTTCCTTTTTCATACTTGCGTAATTAGATCTTAAGCGTACGGGTTTTGCAGAATATTTGGTTCAATACTTAAGCCCGTAAAATTGAAATAGTACTGTCCGCCTTTTACAGGATATTGCATTTCTTTTTCATCTTCGGTATCCGCATTTGCAACACCTACATGGGCAAATAATATTTTAGCTTTGAATTTATCAGCGTGCATAATAATTTCTTCTGCTGCCGAAGGAGTTAAAGAACCAAGATCAGGATACGTGCTTGTTTTTACCACAATAAAATGCAGTTCATCATTTTTCTTGGCCAATATTTGTGGGTTTTTTTCAAATTCAATGTTCACAGATAAGATTTCAAATTCATCTTTTATGTGTTTGTAAACCCATTTAATTCCTAATTCGTGGAGTTCTTCCCCTGTTAATTTAGCTTTCTTCATTCTATTGTTCTGTTCTATCTAAATGCGAATATCTTCTTTAAATGGAACAAATCCAAATAGAATGAGAAGGATTACTTAATTTGAATTTTAAGGATAAAGATAGGCATGGCAATCAACACAGGAATAATCTTTCCAATCTGTACCAATATCAACAGGATGAATAAATTCCATATTTTGATTCGGGAAGGCCATTTGTAAGGAATCTGGTTTGCCTTGTATGGTTATTGAATGACAAAGATTGCAATCTTTTGAAATGACTCTTCCGTCTTTGCTTGTATGGTTATCATCGTGGCAACGAAAACATCCTTGCGATTCCATATGGCTTTTGTGATCGGGATAAACATCCCAGCGCACTTTCATTTCTGGAAATGTATTTTCATGATAAGCAGTTTTAATACCTTCAATTGCTTTTACAATAGCTGTATTAAATTGTTTTGCAATAGCTGGATAACTTTCCTTATAAAAATTGAGGATCACTTGCTCGATGAGTAAGTTGGCACTGTCTTTTGTTGAATAGGTATCCTTTAATGCTTCCATAGCAGCAAATTTAATGTATGGTATTTTTGGATCAATTTCCTGTTTTGCCATGAATACATCGATAAAATCTGGTGGGGACAAATAGGTATGAGAAGGTCGGTTGTGACAATCCATACAGTCCATTTCATGTAACTTTGCATCAGCGTAAAAAGTACTATCAGGTTGCATCATTTGATCTTCAAAAATATATTCTTCTCCTGTTTCAGTATTGGTGTATTTAACCCACTGAATGTATTCCGATTTTTCATCGGCTGACATAAATTCAATTTTGATATTTGGATTGATATGCCAATGAATACCTTCCGATAATTTTTGTGTATGATGATCGGGACCAATTTTCATGGTAAGCTGAATATTCCATTCTGTGTTTTTTTCATCGGCTAAGAAATGGATTTGATTCTTGATGCGTTTAGGATAAAATTTTTCGGGCCAATGACAATGTTCGCAAGTTTCTCTAGCCGGGCGTAAGTTCGCAAGAGGTGTTGGAATTGGTCGAGGGAAATTATTCATAGTTACAGCATAAACTTGATACAAACCACTCAGTTTCGAACGCATATACCAATCCGCACCTTCTCCCACATGACACTCTACGCATGCAACCTTGGCATGTGCCGATTTTTTATAGGTGGCATATTCTGGTTCCATTACTGTATGACAAAGAGTACCACAGAATTCAACAGACTCACTATAAACAAAGGCTTCGTAACTTCCTACGGAGGATAGAAAGAGAAAGATAAAACTAATGATAACAAATAAGGAGAATGCATTCCTGTGTTTCTGATCATTCAAATCAACACGAGGCCATTTCATGTCTTCTGCAATAAACATTTGTTTATTTTTTCTTCTGATCTGAATGAGCATCCCTATTGGAATTAGGATTAATCCAATAATCATGAATGCAGGTAATACCAAATAAATTATTAAGCCCATGTATGAACTTCCCTGATTGAAAAGGACAGAGATTACGAAAAAGAAAACAATTAAGAAAAGAGTGATTGATGCTATACTAGCTCCTAAAATTGAAGTCCAATTGTAAAACGATTTAGGTAATTTCATATGGATAGTTTTATATGTATCCATAATTTATGGAAAAGGGAGCTAAATATCCAGTCAGTCAGCTTGTTTAAAAGCTTTCTTATTTGCGATAATTGAATTTAATTTGAATGGCTATTTTTATTAATTTTGCTGAATGGCCTGTATTTAGGGATATTTGAAGCTTTGATGATGTCTATTTCAATTCAGAATACAGTGAGGAATCGATACTTATCGCTCATAACTCGTTGAATACGACTTTGTTTTGTCTTTTTGTTCGATATTATACGGAAGTTGAATGCAAGGGAAATTATATATCGTATTATTATGTATCAATAATACATTATTAGTATCTTATTGCTATTGTTGAAATGATTATCAAATACCTTATTATATGCTAAACATTGCTTTATTTGGCCCACCAGGCGCAGGAAAAGGAACTCAATCTGAATTTCTAATTAACAAATACAATCTTTTCTATATCTCAACTGGAGATTTATTGCGGAAAGAATTGAAAGAAGAAAGTAAATTAGGTCTTGAGGCGAAGAGTATTATTGCTTCCGGAGGATTGGTTTCGGACGAAATAATTGTGCAAATTATTGAGAAAACAATAACTGAGAATCCTGATTCTAATGGATTTTTATTTGATGGTTTCCCAAGAACTTATATTCAGGCTTATATTTTGGAAGGCTTGATGATCAAATTGAATACTTCATTGAATTGCTTGATTAGTTTGGAAGTTGATGAGGAGGTTTCTGTTTCAAGATTACTGAATAGAGGAAAAACTTCGGGCAGGGCAGATGATAATGAGGTTGTTATTCGTAACAGATTAAAAGAATACAATGATAAAACACTTCCTGTATTGCAGTTCTACAAAGACAAAGGAGTTTATTTTGGATTAAAAGGTAATGACTCAATTGAAGAGGTAAATAAGAATATTCAAAAAATCATTAAAGAAGAGTTAAGTAAAAATCTTTTTAATGTTGTTTTGTTTGGATATCCAGGATCGGGAAGAGGATCGCAGGGAATTGCGTTGGCGAAAAAATACGATTTGGAATACCTTGCTACAGGGCAAATGTTAGAGTGTGAAATTCAGAATGGCTCCGATATAGGAAAACGAATTGTAGAGTTATATGAAAATGGAGAATTGGTTCCCGACGAAATTGTTGTGCAGTTAATAGAGAAGAAGATTGCCAATTCGAATGGTGTAAAAGGATTCATTTTTAAAGGCTTTCCGAGAACTCTGGTTCAGTCCTATATTCTAGATGGACTTCTAAAAAAACATGGCTCGGCCATTTCTCAAATTATCGAAATTGAAGTGCCAACCTTGGAATTAATTAGTCGTCTGGATGAAAGAAGTAAAACCGATCGTTGCATGCCTTACGATAACAATACTTCTAAAATTGTGAAGAGACTTCAGGAGCATGAAGTGAAAACGGTTCCGGTAATCGAAAAATACAATCAACTACATGGGGTTAAAAAAGTTGATGGAGTTGGTGAATTTAATGCTGTTTTTGATCGTATTGCAACAGAGTTAGAATCGGTATTAAAGCATTTGAGGTGATGTGTTGTAGGGTTTTATGAAGGTTTTGTGCGAGTATATAAATAGTAAATATTATTTAAATG
>JADGFH010000641.1:960-3939 GCA_016743925.1 Labilibaculum sp. | reverse complement strand
TCTTTATGAACTCTACGAATAAGGAGCCCAACTCCACAAACAACTAAAACAAAGCCTGCGATGTTTATTATTTCGTAAGTTGAGTTACTAATTGAGGAGA
The DNA here is from genome assembly GCA_016743925.1 of Labilibaculum sp. Classification (GTDB taxonomy): domain Bacteria; phylum Bacteroidota; class Bacteroidia; order Bacteroidales; family Marinifilaceae; genus Labilibaculum. Next base: position 3,839 of record JADGFH010000641.1, on the reverse strand, counting down.
ACATGTGTTCAAAATAGGAAGGAAATAGAATATGCATTACGCCAATACCAATGAATCCAATTCCGTAGGCAAATCGTAATCGATCATTCTTGCTAAATTTTCGTAGGTATTTACTTAAAAGAGAGGTAAGCCAAACGAACAAGTAGGTAATTAATATTACAAGTAAAAAAAGCATTGGCAAAGTGGTTAATGAAACACATGGTTTTAATCAAGATACGAAATTGATATTTTGCTTGCAAATGCCTGAGTGTAAATATTTTTAATGTTAAATGAAAATGGCCGCATTATTTAATGCGGCCATTTGAGTGAATTAAATGCTTGTTATTTTTTCAATGTAATGATAACAACCCCATTTTTTGCTTTTCTTCCGTAAAACTCGATCGCACTTTTTCCTTTTAAAATATCCATACTTTCAATGTTATTAGGATCGATTACCTTTACTTTTTTTGCTGACATTTTTTTGCCATCAACAATAAAGAGAGGCGAATTTTTACCTGATTCTATTTCCATTTTTACAGCGGAATGTTTTTTTTCTGTTTTAGATTTACTAGTTATTTCAATTACGCCGTTAGTACCTTCTTCACCATATTTTTCAATTGCACTAGCATCTTTAATTACGTTTATGCTTTCAATGTCATTAGGAGCAATATTTTTAATTTTTTTTGCTGATTTTTTTTTGCCATCAACAATAAAAAGAGGAGAATTTTCGCCTGATCCAATGTTCATTTTTACAGCGGGATGGCTTTTTTCTGCTTTTGATTTACTAGTTATTTTAATTACTCCGTTTGCAGCTTTTTTGCCGTACATTTTTACTGTTGATTCATCCTTTAACACACTTATGGAAGCAATTTTGTCAGGTGATATCTGATCCATTTTTGAATGACTAATTTTTTTGCCGTCTAAAATAATAAGTGGTTGCTTAGTAGGATCTTCAGACAAGATTGAAGATTTAATTCTCAGAGGAGCACTATGGTCAGTTTTAAAATTAGCTTTCGATTTTCCATATCCTATAACAATAACAGAATCTGCTTTCAGATTATTTGTATCTGATTTGCTAGTAATTAAGATTACACCATTAGCACCACCTATTGTGCCATACAACGCTGCTGCATTAGCCTCTTTTAAGATACTTATGGAAGCAATTTCGTTTGGTGAAATTTGATCCATTGTTTCGCGAGTTATTTCTTTACCGTCTAGAATTATAAGAGGTTCCCCAGTAGCGTTTTTGGGTGCAATTTCACTAAATGAAGGAGCTGTTCTGAAACCAGTTCGGACATTATTTTTAGGCAAAGGATAGCCTGTTTTTACATTACGCATTGGCATTGTCGAATTTTGATGAAAAACTCTTGTAACTAATTCAGGGGAGTCGTAGTTAAGAGAACTCGTTGAATTATTTTTAATATACTCCTCTAATTCTTCGCGATATTCATCAGAATTAACTCTCTTAATGTGTTCCTGAAGTCTTGTCTTACTTTCTTTAATTTGTTGATTTAATTTTTCCTGAAACTTAGGAGATTCAATTCTTTTCAGTTCGCGTTTAATATGCTCTCTTTGATCTTTTAGTCTATTTTCAAATTCTCCAGATTTGAAATTTGCTCTAAGTTTCTCAAGTGATTCTATCGCATTTTCAAGTTGTTTTTTAAGATTATCCTGAAATTCCTTTGAATTCATTCGTTCAACGGATTCTTTTAATTTTGTTTTGATATTTTCTTTTTCCTTTTCGTTTAATTCAGAACTTTCCTCAATTTCCTTAAGGTGGTTTTCAAGTTCCTCTTTTTGTAGTTCACGTTCCTTTTCGAATTCTTTATCAATTTCAATTTGTTCTTTTAATTGCCTTTCGATTTCATTGGGATTAAACTCAAGATCTTTTAAGCTTTCTTTAAGCTCTTTTTTCATTTTATCAACGTCGAAATCAAATTGCATTTCTTGCATTTCCTTTGCAGCAGAATTCATGTCCTTCCTTTGCTTTCGAATAATTTCATCAGCTTTCATCTTTATCCATTTGTCGGACTTTACAGAATCTTTAGGGAAATGAAAATCATGTGAATCAATAGGAGAGACCGGCATTGCTGTAGCAGGTATTTCCACCTCAATTTCTTCAGCTACTTCAACTTCTTTTACAAGCTTCACTTCTTGAACTGTTTCAACTTTTTCTACAAGTTGTAGTTCATCAGTCTTTTTTTTCTTCTTCTTTTTGTCTTGTGCCTTAACAGTTTCATTTGCTTCAGGGGAGATTGCTTCTTGAAGGTTTTCTTGATCTAACACATTGATTTTTGAGAATGTTTTTTGATTGTTGGTATTGCCCGAAATCGCAAAATTTGAAATCAAGAATAAACCAACAAATAGGAGTGTAAAAACACCGCTGAGCATAAAACGCTCTCTTCTTGGACTGATTGTTACTTTGGGTCTGAGAATACGTTTAATTCTACCCAATACTTTTCCTTTTTTACCGGAAAATCCTAAAACCATTTCGTACTGTTTTTTTCTGATAGCTTCCATATTATTTAATGCTTTAATAAGTGTTAAGGATTCACCACAAATCTTAACCGCCAGATCGTCACAAATGTGCTCTCTTTCGGCATTTACCACAGAAGATAGCCACCAAACAACAGGATGATAAAAAAATACGAGTTCAATAATTCCTTGTATGAATTGCAGCAAATAATCGTGTCGACGAATATGTGCTAATTCATGTGCTATGATAATTTCCAATTGATTTTCTGGGATTCCACTTAGCATGCTAACTGGCAGAAGTACAATAGGTTTAAAATATCCAATTACAGATGGGATTTCGAGAAATCCAGATTCTTTAAAAATGACTTTTTGTTTAAGCTGATATTTGTTAATTATTCGATCAGCAATTTCTTTATATTCTGACC
>JADGFH010000641.1:0-950 GCA_016743925.1 Labilibaculum sp. | reverse complement strand
TTAATTTTTGTGTATTGATGTATTTTAACATCAAATTGATGGATAGAAAGAGCATTCCAATAACCCAGATATTAACAAGAATTGGAAAGCTATTTTCAATTTGGGCACTTAAGTATGTCCACAATTGAGAAAAGAAGGATGCTTTGAATTGAGTAAATCCAGTATAATTTAATTGGTTTACTATATCGGTAACAGCGGCATTTGTTTCTTTTGGAATGTAACGAAAAAATGTAATGGTAGAAGCAAGGCAGATTAGAACCAGTGCAAGCCCTGATAAAGCATACCTTACGCGAGCATTGTCTTTGGAAATAAATTTGAATAGCAACCATATAATACCTCCAATAACAGCAGCTTGCCATAAGGAATGAAAAAGGTTCCAACCAATGGTTTGACTCCAGTCGTATAAATTTAAATTATTCATTTGATTCCGGATTTTCAATGTTATTAATTAACTTTTTAATTTCATCTAGTTCTTTGCTCGAGCATTTTTGGTTGCCCAAGGCCTGCAGAACCATACCGGAAGTAGATCCACCAAATAGGGTAGAGATAAACTTATCTATTAAATGGTTTTTAGTTTCTTTTTCTTCAATTAATGTTTGGTAAATATGTGTTCTAGATTGCTTATCGCGCACCAACATTCCTTTTTCAGTCATGATTTGCATCACCTTTAGAGTAGTAGTATAACCTACATTTCTTCCTGATTTTAACTGATCGTTTACAAATCGAACATTTGAGGGACCATAAGTCCAAAGAACTTGTAAAACTTCTAATTCTGCTTCGGTTGGCTTAATCTTCTGTGACATATTATTGTGGTGATATCCGTATTACGATTAATTTCGTATGTAAATATATACGAAAGATTTCGTAGTACAAAACTTTTACTACGAAGAATATCGTAATTAATGTTAATATTGTTTTTTATTGCTATTGTCATCGGATATAAATAGCTC
>JADGFH010000640.1 GCA_016743925.1 Labilibaculum sp. | reverse complement strand
CCTTATGTAGTGTTGAAGATAGTGACCGCTATCATTTTGTTCACGGAGATATTTCTGATAGTGAAAAAATATCCAGTTTATTTAAAAAATATCAACCTGATTATATTATGCATTTGGCTGCAGAAAGTCATGTAGATCGTTCAATCGATGGGCCAGATGATTTTATAGATACCAATATTGTGGGTACTTATAAACTCCTTGAGACCGCCAGAAATTATTATGGTAATATTGAAGGAAATAAAAAAGCTGATTTTCGTTTTCATCATATTTCTACGGATGAAGTTTACGGAGATTTAGGTCAGTCTGGCTTGTTTACAGAGGAGACGGCTTATGATCCAAGCTCACCATACTCTGCTTCCAAAGCTGCTTCTGATCATTTAGTTCGAGCTTGGAGTCGTACATATCAGTTTCCGGTCGTTTTAACAAATTGTTCTAATAATTATGGCCCATTTCATTTTCCTGAAAAACTAATACCTTTAGTTATTTTAAATGCATTGGACGGTAAGTTGTTACCGATTTACGGAAATGGTAAACAAGTTAGAGATTGGTTGTTTGTAGAGGATCACGTTAGGGCACTCTATCAAGTTGTTTGTGAAGGTAAATTAGGTAATACATATAATGTTGGTGGATTTAATGAAAAACAAAACATTGAAGTTGTGAAGACAATTTGCAACCTTCTAAATGAATTGGTTATAGATAAGCCTTCTGGAATTTCGGACTTTAATGATTTGATTACATTTGTTGCGGATCGTCCTGGTCATGATGTTCGTTATGCAATAGATGCAAGCAAAGTAAATAGTGAGCTTGGCTGGCATCCGCAAGAGACTTTCGAAAGTGGAATAAAAAAAACTATTAGATGGTATTTAGCAAACCTTGAATGGTGTCAGAGAGTGCAGGATGGTAGTTACCATAGGGAAAGGTTAGGTAAACAACTGGTAAAATAACATTTTTTGTGAGTTAGTGATTGGTGATATGAAAGCACTTATAATTGGTAAGAATGGTCAGCTAGCTTGGGAGTTGGCTCAAACAGTCCCTCCCAACTTCAATTACATTTCTTTGTCACGGAATGAAGTAGAGCTCAGTAACATTAACTCTGTAGAGAAGTGTGTGAAAGATTTTCGACCAGATGTAATAATTAATGCATCTGCATATACGGCAGTAGATAATGCGGAACTGGATAAAAAATCTGCATTTGCACTGAATGAGATTGCAGTTAACAATTTAGCCATAGCTACAAAGCTAGCCAATATACGCTTGATTCATATTTCAACTGATTTTGTTTTTGATGGTGCTAAAAATACACCCTATAATATTAATGATGATACTAATCCTATAAACGTCTATGGTCAATCCAAAAGCGCTGGTGAAAAAGCAATACAAAAAACATACCCTGATAATTCAGCAATAATTAGAACATCTTGGTTATATTCTTCTCACGGTACTAACTTTGTAAAAACAATGCTTAAATTGATGAGGGAGAAAAGCAAGCTAAAAGTCGTTTCTGATCAAATTGGTTGTCCAACATACGCTAGGGATTTAGCTGGTTTTATATGGCGTCTTTGCTCTGAGAGTTCTTTACAGCAAATTTATCACTGGAGTGATGCTGGATGTGCGTCTTGGTATGATTATGCAATGGCAATTAAAGAAGTATCGAAGAAGTATAAAATGTTAAAAGAAGAACCATATATACAACCAGTATCGTCATCAGAATACCCTACAAAAGCACAGAGACCGTACTTTAGTTTGCTTAATACTGAAAAGTCAGTGCAAATATTTCCTCAGAAATACTGGCGTGAAAATCTGGAATTGTGCATTTCAAAAATTCTGACTTGACATTTCTATCATGAATTGCGTTTTGTGTAGATAATATATTTTGTTTACATTGCCATATTACTATAAAATAGTTTTGATGTTTTATATTAAAAGGATTAATAATGAAGTCTTTTTATATCGGTATTGTATCTCATGGGCATGATGAGTATATAATGAATAATGAGAATTTAGTGTCCATATTTGAAGATGAAAATGTTCAAATTGTAATTAAAGATAATTTAAACTCAATAAAGTTAGAAAAATTTTGTAGTGAGGTAGGCTTTTCGTATTTGAGTAGCCAAAAGCAAAAGGGTTTTGGAGAGAACAATAACGATATTTTTAACTACTGTAGCTCTTCACTTGAGGCTTCAGACGACGACTGGTTCTTGATTATAAATCCAGATGTAATAATTGAGCAAAGTGAGTTTTGCAAACTGAAGAAAGAGTTAGAGAAAGTCGAAAGTGAGTTTTGTACTATTGATTTATACAAAGATTTAAATTATGAGTACAGTGAAGTTTCATTAAGGAAGTTTCCAGGATATCTTAATATATTAAATCCTTTACGAATGAAACCAGTAAACTCAATTATACATAAGACTACCTTGAAAAATTATAGTCAGGTTGAGTGGGCATCAGGTGCGTTTTTATGTATAACTAAGGCCTTATATATGTCATTAAAAGGATTTGATACTAGATATTATATGTATTTTGAAGACGTAGATATTTGTTATAGAGCAAGGAAAGTTGGGGTTAAGTTAGTCTATTTAAAAAATGTGCGGGCGGTTCATTCAGGTGCCTATAAGAATAGAAATGTGTATTCTAAACACTTCTTTTGGTATTTGAGTAGTTTATTTCGGTTTTTGAACGTGCAAAAAAAAATATGACAAAAAATATAAAAGTTGCTGTTACAGGGCACACCGGTTTTTTAGGCTCTAATGTTGTGAGCAAGCTAACCGATTATGACGTTGTTTTATTGGGGCGCAGAAACTCTACAGAATATTCTTTACCATTTTTTAAAGTAGACTTTGCTGTTATTTCACAGTTAGATAATGCTTTACAAAATGTAAATGTTGTTATTCATTGCGCAGCAAGAGCACATGTGATGAAAGAGTGGCTTGCCGAACCTTTGACTGCCTTTCTTAAAGATAATACTTCAGCTACGTTGAATTTGGCTTTAAGCGCTGCGAAACAAGGTGTAAAGAGGTTTATTTATATCAGCTCAATTAAAGTTTTAGGAGAATATACTGAAGCTGAAAAGCCATTTACTAGTTTAAATAAGCCGAATCCAGCAGATTCATATGCGATCTCTAAATTACGAGCAGAGCATGGACTAAAACAAATTGGTAAAGATACGGGGATGGAAATAGTGATAATTCGCCCTCCACTTATTTATGGGAATGGAGTGAAAGCTAATTTTCTTACGTTATTAGGATTAATAGATAAAAGAATTCCATTGCCATTTAGAGCTGTCACAGATAATAGGCGCAGTATGATTTTTGTTTTTAATTTAGTTGACCTTATAACAAAATGTATGGAACATCCAAATGCTGCAAATCAAACCTTGCTTGTTTCTGATGATAATGATTTGTCAACTTCGCAATTGATAGCTCATATGTCAAAAGCAATGAAAGTATGTAACTTTTCACTGCCTGTACCATCAGGCTTGTTGAAGTTGGCTTTTTTACTAATAAGAAAGAAAGAGCTAGGTATTCGCTTGCTAAGCTCTTTGGAAGTTGATATTTCGAAAACTAAGGAGCTGCTTAGCTGGATTCCTCCATATAGTGTTGATTATGGTTTTCAAGAATCTGTAATTACATATAGACAAAATAAGCAGAAACAGGAGGTTTCTAATGATTAGAGTTCTTGATATTTGCTTTGCTGTAATTGGGTTAATAATAGCTTTTCCCTTGCTAATTTTACTATTACTATTCGGTTTGTTTGATACAGGAGCGCCATTGTTCAGGCAGGAAAGAATAGGTAAAAACAAGAAATCATTTATTTTAGTTAAATTTCGTACAATGAAAGTTAATACAGAATCAGTGGCCAGTCATCTGGCAAATAGTTCTTCAATTACGCCATTTGGAGGATTTTTGCGCAAAACTAAATTAGACGAGTTACCTCAGCTCTGGAATGTGCTTAAAGG
>JADGFH010000639.1 GCA_016743925.1 Labilibaculum sp. | reverse complement strand
GTTATAGTATATTATTAATTTATAAGTATTTATCTCTTTTTACTTGTTGTTTTGTAGGTAATGTAGGTAAGAATTTTGTTTGATTTCTAGAGAGAATATTCATCCCAAACAAACAAGTATCTTAACTGCTGATTTTTAGAGGTTTACGTTTTTTAAGTTTTGTTTTTTGAAGTTTGAGAGGTCGAACCCCTTGGCCTAAAAGATACTTTAGGGGGTTTGGGGGATTTTAACTAAGAATTTAGTTATACAAATAACAAGTTTTATTCTTACAACTAATTACTAATACATCTTACTTAGATTTACAGCTACAGGAGAATAGTAAATGTTAGAGCATAAAAAAGCCCTTGACTAAAAATCAAGGGCTTTTTTATGGGGTTTGTATAAGTTCTAGCAGTGCGCAATATTACTCGCTCATGCTTCGCTGCGTTACACAGCGCATAACAGTTGATTTATGTCAGAGGCAAGCTCCGACACAAATCTTTGTGTTAAGAGTAATAACGCTCGTTTCACTCCCTTAAAATCACTTCATTTAAAATTCAATTATCACCCTCCGACCCCATAAGCAGAAGTCAATAACTTTTGAATATCTAGCGAAGAACGGTGAGTTTTTGTGCTTAAATGCATTAAAATACATTGGGTCGTCGTCATCTCTACCGTAGCCAATAACTACGTATTTGAACTCTCTTGTCTTTAAATAATACATATCTATAAATTTTAAATTCTCGTTATTATTATTACTCTTAATGTTGTTTTGCACTCTTTTACGAAATGATTACGTACTCGCTTTGACTACATCTTAACACCAGTTAAATTCCATCAACCCTCTAATTTCTCATTCTTCGAAAACGGGTTTCACGGAACTTAGCAAAACAACATTATAGAGTCATTTAATCGGCTCCCATGAGAAGATCTCATGGATGTAATGAAAACCACCTTCATCCATTAAAAACATATCATCCTTTTCGATGAAAGTTCCCATTAGATCATCATAGTTGTAAATCTCGAAGCGTACTTTCTGACCATCTTTTGGCAGTGTGGACTTATCGATTTTTACTATTGTGCCGTAAGAATAGCCTTTATCGCTCATCGCTTCCTCCGTTTCTTTTTTGGTGTGAATTTGGAACCTGTCATTGTTTCGAATCCATGACGACGCTCTTTTCTAGTAAATTGATCGGCATATTCGGGCATTTGTCTCATTTCTTCCTTATCGGAAACATGATGAATTCCGCCGGCACACTTTGCACAAACCGGATTGCATTCTCCATCATATTTTAAAATGTCGGTTGAGCCACATAAGTGGCAGGTTTCTGTTTCTCTCTCCAATAAACCTTCAGAACATTTAGGGCATAACCCATCAATTAGAACTGATCTTGGTGTTAAACATTTTGCGCAGACTTGTTTCATGCATCAACCTCCTTTCCAGTTAATACGTAATAGATAGTGTTGCTAAATTCATAAAATACTGAATGATTCTTTGAGAAGTACTTCCTTAAAAATTCATAATCAGAAATTCTATGATGCTGGTGTAAAGAGTCCAATACAGATGGCTTTGTTCCAGTAAAATATTCTTGAAAATTTGGATTGTCAGTATCAAAAACCTGATTAGAACTAGAATTCAATATTTTCATCCTTCACCCTCCTCTACTTCTACCTGTAATTTGTAATCATCAAATTCGTATCCGGAAACATTCAATAGTTTAATTCCTGTTTCTCCATTTAAGCGGCAGAAACCTTCTTTGTTTTCAAAATCGTATATTACACCATAGGTATTGTGATTGTTGCATGTAGCATCGGAAACAGCTTCAATGGCATATTTTTTCAACACTTCATCAACATAGTCCCCATCTTCATCGTAAGGAACATCCCAAGAGAAAAAATCCAATGTTTCTTTTGCCAGTTCGGGCGTGAATTTCTCAGTATCTATTTCAAACTCTGCAGAAGCTTCTCCATTGTCGTAATCAAATTTGTATTTCTTTTTCATTGGTATTTTGATTTTATAAAGACGCAATGCCTTGCGTCTTTAGTGTGTGATTGATTAATTAAGAATATAGCTCTACGTTTTGAGCAATTGCCAGTTCTTTATACCTGGCACAAACAAGCTTTATATATTCCCAATAATCATCTTGCATTTTTGATTCAAAACTATCAAACAGATCAGAGTCACCATCACACAATGTCATAGCTGAGAAATCTTCCTCGATAGCTCCTCTCGGCACTGTCAGATAGTAATGACAATCACGAAAACCTATACTAAGTGTATAATTATCAATTTCTGTTTGTTCTGGATTATCCCAATCACTTTCATCACCTTCAATATAATGAAGGATTAGGTTGTCGGCCAGTTGTATTTGAAGACTGCAGCAATCAAGGAACGTTTTAAACTTCTCTATCAGTTTTTGATTGAATTGGTCAGCTTCTTTACTGTATCTAATCTTAAGCTTTTCATCGAAGAATAGTTCTAAAGAATTGAGTTTCATTTTTTCATCAACAATTAACTCCATGAATTTGTCATTATAAGGAACGGCATGTGTGCCAACTATTGGCTTAGATCCTTTTTGGATTTCATCCAAATACTTCTGAGCAATGGTTACTTCTTTTTTCATTGGTTTTGGTTTTATAGGTTCAATATTTAATTCGTAAGGTAAATGGTGCTTGTGTTTGGGTTCAATCACTTGTTTTTAAGTTTATAAGGAGTTAATTCAATTATTATTTTTCTATTTAGTCTACCACTGCCCAAGCATTTTGGGCAGGTAATGAGAGAAAAACTTTCATCACTAATATGCTTCGGGGGTGCGGGGGTTTTGCCTTCTCCGTGGCATTTGGTACAGATAATTACTTTAGTTATTGGATACATCTTATTTGAGCTATTGACAGTTGACATTCGTAAGTTGGTTTCAAATAAAACTTTTGAAAGAGTTGACCGCCTTTAGGTGGATCAGTAAACTTTACCTGAATTACTTTTGGAGAAATTGATATTATTTTGGCATCGCCCATTGGTGTTTTAACGGGTTGTTGCAATTCAAACAACCATCTGTGTCTATCTTCTCTTTTCATGGCTTAAGCTTCTATAGGTTCAACTTCCTTATCAAACAATGTCTTTTCATCAATCTTTGGCGGTTTTGGTAGTTCGTCCGTTACGGTTTGAGCTGTTGCTACAGGTTCATCATCATCTTTTAATGGTGCTTTAAGATTAATTCCGATATCAGAATAATCAAAGAACATGGCCGGTACAGGATTACCACCAAAGCGAACTTGCATTTTTCGTTTGCCTTTGGTTGTCATTTCACGATAGTATGGTTCGTTGGTTAGGTAATTTTCAAGAGTAGAGCGATCCAATATCTTTTCGTATCCTAACTTTCGAGCCGTAAGCGAATAGTAATGATGAATTGGGCGAAGCTGCAGAGCAATGCAATCTTCCTGAAACTTAAAATCTTTTCCTTCTGTAATTTCACGCTCACGATACAGGATTTCAACAATGTCCCAAAACTTAGCGATATCGGTATTGTCTTGCATGTAACCAGCTTGTTTCTCGATGTTATCAAAAAAGATTGCCAATAGCTCGTTAAAGCTTATTCCGTATTCAATCTTACCATGATCCATCAATATTTTTATTGGAGTAGTAACCCAAGCAGCATTTTTAAGCATTCGATCATCAACCTTCTTTTTCTTGAATTTGTGGTGAAAATCTGCAATCACCTCACGGTAAACTTCATCGAAATGATCTTCGATTAACTGGCGACACATCAGCAAACCAACTGTAATATTGGTTAAGCCTTGTTCTTCCATATCTTTTAATCGGCGCATGCGAGCAGCTTCTTCTGGCGTAAACGAGGTTTTGTTCCACATCATTAAAATGGCACGAGTAAAAAGCGCATGATTATCGGTTGGAATTTCTTCACCACTTACCCAACCCACCGATAAAATAGGAATCAGCTTTGTTTTGGCATCGTTAGAAT
>JADGFH010000638.1 GCA_016743925.1 Labilibaculum sp. | reverse complement strand
ATCCAATACTAGCTAAATTTGCCAATCGTTATGTGTACGATAGGAATGCATGCGAAGATATGATTCAGGATACATTTATCACCTTGTGGGAAAAAAGAAAGAAATTACAAGTTGTTTCCTTAAAATCATATTTATATACTGCAATTAAAAATAAGTGTCTCGATTATCTGCGACATTGTGATGTGAGAGACAGGAATGAAGCTTTTATTGTAGAGGCCTACATAGAATTTAATGGTGAAATCGAAATCGATACCGAGCTTATTGGTAAGATAAAAAATAACATAGAGTGTTTGCCAATAAATATGAGAGATATTTTTGAAAAAAAATATTTGGGAGGTGCTACAGCTCGAGATATTGCCGAAGAAATGGGAATTAGTGTTAATACAGTTAATACACAATTAAAAAGAGCAAAAGAAAAAATTCGTTTCGCTCTTTTGAAATCAAGCATAAGTATTATATTCATATTTTTGTTGGCAAGGTATTTTTCGAACCATTAGTGACTTGTAATTTTTTGAAGAGAATTCTGAATTTTACTTATTGGAAAGTACCAACTCTAATACATTGTAGAGAGATAAATACTCCCCTAGCACACTCTATTTTAAACGAATAAATCAATAGGACTTGTATGAACGCCAATCATCATCTATAACGATAAACCTAAATATCCGAAAAGTATTACCTTTTGTTTTTAGCACTCTTACAAGAACCTTACTTTTTTTGCATACCCTATATTTCCAATAACATATCTGCACACATAAATACCACTTTTAAAATCGGAACAATTAATTATTTGCGTATGGTCAATCATAGTATTTTTAATTAAGCGACCATTCATATCATAAATCTCAAAATTGATTTTTTCATTCACTTGATCGCTTACTAAAACACTAATTGCAGAATTACCAACATAGGAAATAATTATCTTATCCGATTGATTCTTTTCTATTGACAATGGAATATCCTGAATCATCATCGAATAAAATGTACCATGTTTTGGTAGCGGTAATTCAGATTCCTTAGCTACATAATTTTCATATGTATATATCATATTTGGGTCGCTGTACTTTGCTCCATACCACCGATATATACAATCGTTTTTGTAAATTAAATTATTAAGTCCTGGTTTGCCATGCATATTAGGGTCACCTGCGGTAAAGGTTCCCCAACCATGCCTATACGCTATGCGTAACGTATTCTCCTGAAACAAATTAGATCCTTCATCTTTTTGATGAAAATTAATATCAACCTCTGAATAGCACTTGTAGCTTACATTGTATTTAGCTCCCCACTGGAACGCCCAATGACGAATACGTTTAACTTTAAATTCGTAAAATAAATTATATTTACCTCTAATATCAACATAACCAGCACCACCACTTCCTTTGTTATAACATCTATCAACTAGTGTATTTCTAATTGTATTGTTCGATCCTTCTATAAGTAAAGGATTTGTTCCCGATTTATAAAGCATACAATCACTTATCCAGTTATTTTTCGATTTCGCATCTATTTTAACGAGTCCAACCCAAAGATTGGATTGTCCGGACGGATTGTTCTGATAACATTCACCACACCATCCACCAGTATTCCATGGCTCCCCGTCTACGGGTTCGACACCCTCGGGTCCATCAAATTCAATATGAATATTTTCGAATCCAGCATATTCTACATCTGAAAATTGAAATGCATACTTAACATCACTATTTTCCGCTCTAAATGTTACAATTAATTTAACATTGGAATTTTCATTAGCCCTTAAAACAACATTCGATTTCATATTTATTACTGAGCTGATCAAGTACTCTCCCTCCTGTAATAATAATGCACCACCGCCATTCAAGCTGCAAAAATCAATCTCATTTTGTATATCTACCGTATTATCAATCGTCTTGTAAATAGCTACTTTTCGTATACCTCCCTCAACACCAGCTTTGGCCCACTCTTGCATCTCGGTGTATGCTGCATCCATTTTACTCTCATCTATAACCCATTCTGAATCACCAACTCTTTGCGCAGCTAGATTAGATACCGCCATTAAATAAATTATAAAAAAAACAAATCTCATATTTATATTTTTAACCTATTTCACATTTTTAATTAATTAAAAAATTTAACATCTAGCACCAAATTAAAATATATGCTACATCCCTTTATCCAAACCAAAATCTATTTTAGAAGCTTACAAATAAATAGTATACTTATCATATTTTGATAAGAATTTATTTTTATTAATTCGATGTACTTTTGGTTATTTAATCCATGAATTGAAATCCATGCTTACCCATAAAGGTTAACATTGCAAAATGTCGAGATAATTATTGTAAATCATTCCTAACAAAACGCTTGTTATTAACTAATTATAAATCAGTTATACTGCCTCACCACTTTCAATCTCTCCTTTTTTTGATTGTAACTACTATTATACCATTACAATTCTTTGATGTAAATTTCCGAATCATTTTCTTTTTTTTATATATTTTAAATGACTCAATATCATCGGACTTCATTTTTCCCAATTTGGCCGATGTGATTTGTTTTTTACCCAAAAATATCAAAGGTTCACTTTCTTTGCCAACAACGTATTTTTTACTATTTCTATTTGCTATGTTCTTCTCTAATCTCTCTGAATTAGTAATCCTTACAACATTTAAAGGAGTCACATATCGCCCCATAAATAAAATCTCTTTCGTATGCCTATTAAATACAAAAAACACAAAGGGATGATCCGCCGTAAAAACCTTATAAGGCAACTGACTCGTTCCTCTAATATGAAAATTAATTGTAGTAGCGGCTGCAGCTTCTGTTTTATCTTCATTCAACTCAATACATGCTTTATGCAAAACATTACCAAGCACCAAGGGCACTTCTGTTGTTATTCCAGAAAAATCAGCTTCATTTGAAAATGCTGAATTAATTCCCATTTTCATCAATACTTCTTTCAGTTTAACGCTTGATTCGAGCTTCAACTTTGGAATCGAAAGAGCGGTTTCTTTCTCACTAGCTTTATCTAACAGCTTATTAAAAAATTTATTATTCAGTTTTTCTTCAATATCTTTAATACCAAATAACTGCTTTGGCAGTACGATACCCAAAGAAATATTGGAAGATTTATACGGCTTGGATACGAATTGATATTCGTTCGTCTCATAATACTGCAGCAATTCTTTTTTATGTATTAAATCAACATTAAATTGACTTTCTGCATTTGAATAAAAAACTCCTTCATTCGTTTTATTCTTATCAAACCTAGAAAGCCATTCTCCTTTAAAATGAACCGCATTTACAAGTAATAATTTTGTATTTGAATTGATATCGGATGTACTTACGATCTCTTTAATTAATTGATCTGTTTGCTTAGATACCCAACCATTAATAGCTAACAAAGATGCCTGTACATCAGAAAATTCTCTTTGCTTAAATTTTGCAGAATATTGCTCAGATATACATGTTTTATACTTCTCATCTACCAAGAAACTATGATCTAACCAAATTGAATTGACCATATGAAAACCTGAACTATCCTTTTTACCAGTATTATAATTTATGGTGTTTTTATCTGAAAAGGATGATTTCTTAAGACACAAAACATCTTTAAGTTCTTTTTTAGTTCTTTTTTTTGCACCCTCATAAACCATTAATAAAGAGACATAGGTACTTAGTGGCGAAAGAAAAAGATTTTGATTCTCCATTTTTGCCTCTTGATATAAATCAAATGAATAACTGTTTATTGCATTGCTAAACGTATTTGTTTGTGCACTCATTTGTCCAACACGAAAAAATATTAAAACAATTAGTAATAGGAGGCTTGCAGAATTTAGTTTCATGATTTTTTAGTTTTCAATATTATTTATTTGTGTACAAATCATATTTCTTATCTATAATTATATTTATATCAACTTACATCCCTCTACTCCTGCCATAAATAAATTATTACATCATATTTAAGCGCTCAATTGATC
>JADGFH010000637.1 GCA_016743925.1 Labilibaculum sp. | reverse complement strand
ATTGAGAATAGATAAATAAGTATCCCGTAAATGGTACAAATCATAGTAACTCTTATTGCCGAAAATACCATATAAGAGGTAACTCCTCCACTTGTAGTTAGTCCTTCAATGGAATCAAACATAGCAACAAATCCATGCAACTGACCCAAAATTCCCGTTGTTAGGGTAAATAACCCCAATGATTTTCCATAAGCAAGCTTTCGTAAAGAGTTTACTTTATCGTTTTGTTTGGAACTGTAAGCAAGAATAAAATGATAAATAATCCAGGCAGTTGTGATAATTAATAGAATTGTTAGAAGTCCCATATAAAAACTCCCTCCCATAAAAAATAAGTCTTTCATAAATAATTAAATTTGCGATTAATACTTCTGCCAAATTATGTGAGATAAGCAAATTCAACAAGGTCGAATCCGCTTCTTAATGGGTTGTTTGTCGACTCTAAATAGTAATTATGATATCTTTAACGAAATTAGCCCGAAAAAATTAAATAGAATGCATAAAAAATTGAAAAATCCTTATTACCACATCTCCTATTGGGTTTTTGTATTACTCGTTTTGAGTCTAACGTTTGGATTATCGTGGGGGAACCAAGCTGCAGCATTTTTCTTCGTTAGCATGCTTCTTCCAATTGTTATGGGAACCTCCTATTTTTTCAATTTTGTTCTCGTACCTAGGTTTTACATGAATAAAAAATATGCACGATTTGCATTTTATACCTTTTGTACGGCTATTGTATCGGTTTATCTCGAAATTATCGTTTTGGTTTTTTCATATGTAAATATTGTAGATCTTAATTATGAGAATCTGAGCCCTAATGCTTCTAAAATTGCTTTATTAGCAGTCATATTGTATTTAATGGTATTTATAGGCTCATTTATTTTAATGATGAATCAAATAATAGAAAACCGTCAGGTAATTCAACAACTTTTGGAGGAAAAAGAGAAAATGAAGAAGTCCTTTCTTGAAATAATGTCTAATCGAAAAATGATCAAAATACCTTATGACGAAATTGTTTACATCGAAAGCTTATCTGACTATATCAAGATAACTACTATCAGCAAAGAAATTAAAAGCAAAGAGAAAATAAGTCGATTATCTGAAAGATTACCAGACTCTTTTTTAAGAATTCACCGTTCATTTATTATCAATACTGAAAGGATTAAAGAGCGTTCGCTTGATGAGGTTTTAGTTGATGATATTAGGTTAAATATTGGCAGAAGCTATAGGAAAGAGGTTAAGGAATTGTTGAATGGTACGTTAAATTAAATAACAAGTATCACCAACAAATAAGCTGGTGGGAGCAAGTTGCTTAGCATCTCGAAGATGCTTAGCAACTAGTTAAAATAAACTTCATTTTAACATAGGCTATTCTAATCTTGAATCATCATAAAGAAAGTACCCTAAGACCCCACTGATGAAAAAATTATCCTATTTACTGGTTGCAATGGTTTTTCTAATTGCATCATGTACGAGCAACAAATAAGCAACTAGTTAAAATAAACTTCATTTTCCCATAGGGTATTCTTACATTTAGTCATCATACTATCACACACAAAACATAAAAAATGAAGAAACTCACTTTAATTGTATTAACACTAGGTCTATTTCTGGTATCGTGTCAGCAAAAAGCACAAAAAACCGAAGCTAGCGTAAAGATTGAAAAGAAGGCAGATTATCCCAAAGTATTGGAATTTCCTTCGATAGATTCACTTACCATTACTGCGCATTTGTATCAGATAGACGAAACGTCGCCTTTTATATTGCTATGCCATCAGGCACGCTTTAACAAATTCGAATATGCTGGAATAGCAGAGCGTCTAAACAAAATGGGTTTTAATTGCATGGCAATAGATCAACGATCGGGCGGACCAATCGGGAATACTCAAAATGAAACCTACCTAAGAGCCATTGCTGCTGATAAAGGAATTGATTACCTAGATGCGGAAGTTGATATTGTAGCAGCAATCAATTATATCAAAGCAAATTTTGCTGATAAAGTAATCTTATGGGGATCGTCTTATTCATCGACCTTAGCATTGTATTTAGCCCTTGAGAAGGAAGAAGTAGCTGCAGTGATATCCTTTAGCCCGGGAAATTATATGGCAGATAAAAAGGGCTCTCTGATCGAAAAACTGAAAGGGTTTAAAAAGCCAATGTTTGTAACCAGCTCTAATTATGAAGCCAAGTACATAACAGCACTTTTGGAGAAGCACGAATTGGGAGCTAAACAAATACATTTTATTCCTGAAGGCCCGGGACATCATGGTTCACGCACTTTATGGATAAATCAGCAAGGTGGAGTAGAGTACTGGACAGCTATAACTGCATTTTTAAATAGCATAAAGGAATAGATCGATATATTTAACAGATTTGATTTAGGGAACGGCTTTGCTGTTCCCTTTTTTATGCATTTTCCTCAATAATAAATCTCTTCTAAGTGCTTAAAATATACAATTTTCTTTGATCGATCAGCAATAGCTTTGTCTTTCGAAATTAAATATCAAAAGAGATGAGAATTGAACATTTGGCAATTTGGACAAGGGATTTAGAAGCGATGAAACACTTCTATACAAAGTATTTTAACATGCAATGCAGTGAGAAATACCACAATCCGAAAAAAGGATTTACTTCCTATTTTCTCAGTTTCGAAGAATCATCTTGCCGATTGGAGTTGATGCACAACAAAGATGTGAGTGTAGCAATCTGTGATAAATCGAGCACACTCGGATTGGCTCATTTTTCCATTTCGGTAGGTGGTAAGCAAAAGGTGGACGAGTTAACGGAAAGACTTCGCAAAGATGGCTACCAAATTGTTGGTGAACCCAGAACTACTGGCGATGGCTATTACGAGAGTGTAGTGTCGGATTGTGAGGGAAATTGTGTGGAGATAACGGAATAATGGTGATGAGAATAAAGAATATAGTATTCGATTTTGGAGGGGTATTGATCGACTGGAATCCTCGATATTTGTATCGTTTTTTATTTGATAATGAGGAGGTAATGGAATTATTTCTTCAGGAGGTTTGTAATGCTAGTTGGAATAGGGAATTAGATGCCGGAAAATTATTCGACGTGGCAATAAGAGAGCGAATTGAGCAATTTCCGCAATACAAAAAGCAAATCCTAAAATATCAAAGTCATTGGTTAGAGATGATAGGCGGTGAAATAAAGCAAAACACGACGCTGATTGATATCTTAAATCAAAATTATCAACTGTATGGTCTTACCAATTGGTCGGCCGAAACCTTTCCTTTGGTCTACAATGAGTACGCCTTCTTTAAAAAATTAGAAGGCATTGTGGTTTCAGGAGAAGAACAAATAGCCAAACCCGATGAAAGAATTTTCAAGCTGCTTTTAGAAAGGTATAAATTGAATGCGGAAGAAACACTCTTCATCGATGACAATAAGGACAATATAGAAACTGCAAATAGCTTAGGATTTAAAAGCATTCATTTAGAGCCTGGTGTTAATTTATATACTGAATTACAAAAATTAGGTGTTGTACCTTCACGCCCAATCGTAAAATCAATTTCGGTTCTTCGGTACAGTGCAAACATCAAATCTTAGTATTGCTTTCTTCTCTTTCAGGAGATGAATTGTATTTCCATTTTTCAGGGGAGATGCCGAGAGGGATAGGAGTGTTTAGTTTTATTTATCCTAAAGCCGGATGGACTTTTACTTTTCCATTGATGAAAAGTAAACAAAAATCTAGGTGTAAGTTACTCGGTGACCCATCACGGTTTATTGATGAAAAGAAATAATAGTTCAGCTCGTTCCTCACTTCTCAGAATTTCTTTTTTATCATCAATTTCACCTATGGGTTCCCCACCTGCGTAGCTCATACCAAGCGAGATTGAATTAGTTGAGGTTCTCAGCTTCCCGGTCTTGCTAAGACATCGTTTCAATTCTAATGTTATTTTTCATGATGCCATGCTCCAGAGTGTGATATTGTGCAGTTTATCTT
>JADGFH010000636.1 GCA_016743925.1 Labilibaculum sp. | reverse complement strand
ATCAAAATAAGAAAAGAAGCAACTCAAGCACTTACTGAAAAAAATACGGAACTAGAGGAAATCAATTCTCGGCTAAAAGAAACTGAAGTGACTTTAAAGGATTTAAATCTCACAAAGGATAAAATATTCAATATTATTTCAAACGATTTACGAACTCCCTTCAATGATATGAAGATAATGAGTTCGAAATTGATACAAAGTTTTGAACAACCAGATATAGGATCTCAAAAAGATCTATCCCAGAATATTCGTGACTTATCTTTTCATACTTCTGATTTAGTCGAAAAGATTTTATCATGGTCGGCATCGCAATCTGGGAAAACAAAATTTGCAGCTCGTACCTTCAATCTTAAAGAACTATTAGATTACTCTTTATCGAAATTATCGGAGCAACAAATAGAAAAAAATGTAAAAATAATTTACAATTTAGATAGCACGATAAAAGCTTACGCAGATACGGCATCAATTACAGAAGTATTTAAAAACTTACTTTCAAATGCGATTAAATTCTCTTATCGTGAAGGAAAAATAACCATTTCGGCAAGAGAAAAAAAGTATTTAGTTGAGCTAGAAATTTCGGATGAAGGAGTAGGTATGAGCAAAACAAATCTGCATAAAATATTCCGATTGGATAATGACTATCTAGCTTTAGGAACTGCACAAGAAAAAGGAGCTGGGATTGGTCTACTTCTTTGTAAGGAATATGTAGAAAAAAATGGTGGTAAAATATGGGCTGACAGTGAAGAAGACAAAGGAAGTAGCTTCTTTATTACCATTCCTAAATCAGATAAATTAATGGGTTCTGTTCCTCTCGCGAAGAGTTAACAAGAAAATAACTTCATAAAAAAAGGCCTCAAATTGAATTGAGGCCTTTTATATTTTGATCATTAAACTGATCTATATTAGTATTTTTTAGCAACAAAGTGGTAGTGACTGCCGAATCTTTCGAAAGCTGCTTGATCCAATTCTTCTCTGAAATCTGGATGAGAAACAGAAATAATTGCTTTTGCTCTTTGTTGTAATGATTTTCCAAACAAATTAACCGCTCCATGCTCAGTTACGAACCATCTCATGTTGTTACGAGTAGTTACAACACCTGATCCTTGCATTAAAGTTGGTGTAATTTTAGATAAACCTTTTCCAGTTACAGAAGGCATCGCAATAATTGGAACTCCACCCTCTGAAGCCGAAGCACCACGAGTAAAGTCAATCTGTCCACCTACTCCTGAATAATGTCTTGTTCCAATTGAGTCAGCACAAACTTGACCTGTAATATCAATTGATAAAGCAGAATTGATTGCACATACTTTAGGATTTTGTTTGATAATACCTACACCGTTAGTATAAGCAACATCCATCATTAATACTCCTGGATTATCATCAACAAAATTGTAAAGTTCTTTTGTTCCCATTAAGAAACCAGCAACAATTTTTCCTGGATCTAATTTTTTATTTCTTCCGTTTACAACACCACTTTCTACCAATGGAAGAAGTCCGTCTGCAAACATTTCAGTATGAACACCAAGATCTTTATGGTTTCCTAACTGTGCTAAAACAGCATTTGGAATACCACCGATTCCCATTTGAAGACAAGCGCCATCAGGAATTAAATCAGCAACATTTTTACCAATCTGAATATCAAGATCAGATAAAGGTGCATTATGATGCTCGATAAGTGGAGAATTATCTTCACAGAAAACATCAAAAGAAGACAATGGCATCATTGCATCACCAAAGGCACGAGGCACATTAGGATTGATAATTGCAACAACAATGTCAGCTTCTTCTACTGCAGCTCTACTAGCCTCTACAGAAGTACCTAAAGATACAAAACCATGTTTGTCTGGAGTACTTACTTGCACAACAGTAACATTTACTTTCAAAATTCCTTCGCGAATTAACAATTGTGTTTCGCCCAAAAATACTGGAATGTAATCTGCGTATCCTGCTTGAGTCTGCTTTCTTACGTTTGCTCCTACAAATAATGACTCTAAGTTAAAAACACCTTCGAATTCGGCATCTGCGTATGGTGCTGGACCTTCGGTATGAATATGCTGAATTGTTACATCGTAAATCTCACCGTTACGACCACGCTCGCACATTGCGTTAATGAATTTATGAGGTGTTAGTGCTACTGAGTGTAAGTGCACTCTATCACCGGATTTAATCACCTTCGCTGCTTCCTCAAAAGAAACTGTTTTGATCTCTTTTTGCATCTTTTTATTCGGTTTTTATGATGTGGTTTATAATTTCTAATTCGCCGACTAAAGTAGTATAATTTTCAAGTGTAACTTCTGCTATTCAGCATTAGTGCTACACAACATATATGTGCTATCGATTCATAATTAAGACATTGCGATTCAAGCATACAATGAAAAAGAAATTACAGAATCCAGAAGAGAATAATTACAAATTAAAGAATTAATATAAACGGTAACAAAGCTGCTTTATAAGCTATGAAAATTTAGACAAAAAAGAAGCCGGGAACTACCCCGGCTGCAAAACCCAAACATCTAATAAAACTTAAATAACAAAAACTATCAAACTATTATTTTGTAACCCTATTATTCGGTAACGATTACTATATTAGCATATTATAGCAATTACCTAATAAGAAAATAATTGTTGTTCTTATTTTGTATATCAAATATAAGTCCCTTTTCATCATCAATCAAATCAATAATGTTTATAGTGTTATCGATTTTGTTTATATTTGGATCTAAATCAAAAAAACAAAACAAATGATCACCATAACTCAATTGGAATATATTGTTGCTGTCGATACTTATCGTCATTTTGCAACTGCTGCTGAAAAGTGTTTTATCACTCAACCAACTCTTAGCATGCAGATTAAAAAATTAGAGGAGTATCTTGATATAACTATTTTTGATCGTAGTAAGCAACCAATTATTCCTACTGATGTTGGAATCTCCATAATAGAACAGGCTCGAATTATATTAGGCGACACTAAAAAAATAGATGAAATAATTAATGAGCATAAGAATACCGTTGAGGGAAGTTTGAAAATTGGTATCATTCCAACCTTAGCACCTTTTCTACTTCCTATGTTTATTGGAGATTACATTAGAAAATACCCTGCAATAAAAGTAGAAGTAGAAGAAATGGTTTCAGAGGAAATTGTGAAGAGTCTAAAAAAAGATAAAATTGATGTTGGAATTTTTGTGACTCCAGCAAAAGAAGATAAGATAAATGAAAGACCATTGTTTTATGAAGAGATGATGATCTATGCACATAAAGATCATGAGCTATTAAAAAAATCAATAATTGAAGTAAAGGATATAGCAACTCCAGAAATTTGGATGTTAGGTGATGGACACTGTTTTAGAAACCAAGTAGTCAATTTGTGTGAAATGCACGACCTTCAGCATCAAGAATTACCTTTCGAATTTGAAAGTAATTCACTGGAAACTCTTATGAAAATTGTAGATAAGGAAGGTGGATTTACATTGATTCCAGAATTAGCTACCCAATATTTACCTAAAGAAAAGTTGAATCAAGTAAAAAGATTCACCAATTTACATCCTTTACGCGAAGTAAGTTTAATTTATTCTCGCCATTATTCGAAACACAAATTACTCGACCTACTTGCTAAAAGTATTCAAAATGTCATCCCAAATGATCTTTTAAATAGTTCTAAAGGAACTATTGTTGAATGGCGTTAACATTATTTCAATCTAGGTTTGAAGCAGTTAGTTTAAGCTGTGAAAAAAAGTATGATTTTTTTTAAAAAAAGTATTGTCCGTTTAAAGAATTATCTCTTACTTTGCAGCGCTAAAGAAAAAAACTAGAGCACACCAATACTCTATTAATTCAACAGCTTTTAAAGAAAAAAATACAGAAATGTATTGCAAAACTAAATTACTTGTTTTATCTTTGCAGCTCTTTAAAATTAACGGTCCGTTCGTCTAGGGGTTAGGACGCCAGGTTTTCATCCTGGTAACAG
>JADGFH010000015.1:8648-24375 GCA_016743925.1 Labilibaculum sp. | reverse complement strand
GCCCTAACTTGACTCTATGTTCAATATTTGGAAAATGTTCTTTCAATAAATCATATTTTTCTATTGCGGATAAAAATGACCAACCTTTTGAAAAGTAATCTAGAAATGAAAGATTTTCTTCAGCTAACAATCTGGCAAAATTACCAAAGGCAGGAAAGTCGGCAATTAGTTTTTGATATTTTTCAAAGCTGATTGTATATAGAATACAATCTTCTAAACATTCTATTTCTTCAAAACTAGGATTCTGAGAATAAAAACTATACCAGGCAGTATCAAATTGGTTTTCGGCATAAAACCATGAGGTAATTTGTCGTCCATCGTGGTAATAATAATTGTGTACTACTCCTTGTTTAATAAAATGGAGTTTTCGCGATACTTGAGATGCTTCTAACAACTTACTACCCTTACTTACATTTATTTGTTCAAAATCTTGATAGATTCTTTCTTTTAAGCTGGTATTTACGAAGCAGCGGGTACTGATATGTTGTAATAGATTTTGCATATGTGAGCAGGTTTATAATGTTGGAGAATGAATTATCTATGTGTAATGAAATTATATTTTATTCGCATTTGAAAATAACAATCTTTAGCAATTGCACAAAAAATATGAAGTAAATATGTATATGTGTTTTATATTCTATGGATTACTATGTTGAATATACCCTTGTTGTACACATTCTTTTCATTGATATGAATTTATGTTTTTTTATATTATCATATAATTATAAAACAGTAAAATAAAATCGATAAACATACTAGTTGTCAGTAGGATCCGAAGATATATTTTATTTCAATAATGAAGTTGATTTCTTTTTTTAAGATGAAACGTTGAATAGGGTAAAGCAATTTCAAAATTATGAAATTTGTCAAATATTTAAATACTCTCCACACATAAATTTCACTTTTTTTGATTTAAATCAAACAAATTGATTTACAGGCTGCCGTACTTTGTATTCAACAAACAATTTAAAATTTTTCAATATGAATATTTGGTTTTATATCGGTATCGCATTAATAATTTGGGTCATTTATGATTTATTTTCAGGAAAAACATGGAGTTATCGAGAAATTTGGAGAAGGTACGAACCTGGTTTGTACTGGTTTTATACTATTATTTGGTTTATTCTGGCCATTTCAGCTATTTATAGTGGCTTCTCATACTAATTTAAAACAATGACATCATGAAACTAAAGGTCGAACACGCAATTACCCTAACACTTGTGGTTTTATTCACAAGTTTATTTGTAGTCGCAGCGAAAGGAAATTTACCACAACAGCTTAAATATGGTAAAAACAAAATAAATTTTAAGAGTGAAGGAATTAATATATCAGGACATTTGTTTCTGCCTGATAACTATAATGCGAAAGGAAAATTTTCAGCTATTGTAGTGGTTGCTCCAGCAAGTGGAGTAAAGGAACAGACTGCCGGTATTTATGCTGAACGACTCTCTAAGAAGGGATACATTACACTCGCTTTTGATCATCGAACTTTTGGTGAAAGTGAAGGGAAACCTAGAGCTATGGAAAATGCACCTATGAAAGTGGAAGATATTAAAAATGCCATCTCATTTTTGGCAACCATTCCTGGAGTTCACAAATCGAAAATTGCAGAAGTGGGTATCTGCTCAGGTGCTGGGTATGCCATTCAAACGGCATGTTTCGATCCGCGTATAAAATCTGTTGCGATAGTAAGCGGTTTCATTGATTTTCTTGATTATGGTTTAAGTGGAAGTACACAGTATATGTATCAGCTCTCAGGAGATAAAATAAAACAGTTTCAACAACAAATGCAGATTGCTGCAAAAGCACGCCAAAAATATTACGAAACTGGTGAAATGGTAATGATTAATGGTATTCCACCTAAAGGATCTGGCTTGGGAGAATTTTGGGAACGTGCTGCCGATTATTACTACAATCCAAAACGTGGTGGTGCAGTCCCGACTTATACTCCAAAAAGAGCTGCAATGTCGCTAGACACTCGCTATTTTTTTAATGCTAGTGAGCATATAGAATTAATGCGTGGAACACCTTTCCTTAGCATTGTTGGTAGTAAAGCATATACAGTTTACTACAGCGAACAGGCTGTAAGCCGAGCTAAAGGAGATAAGGAATTATTTAAGATTAAAGGTGCTCATCATTTCGATTTGTACGATGGAGAGGACTATGTATATCAGGCTGTGACCAAACTTGATGAATTCTTTACTCGAACACTTAAATAGTGTTTTCAAAGAGAGAAGAGGGGAAGTGTGTAGATAATCAATTCCCTTTTTCTACTATTAATTTATTATAAACTCTTACAATTTAATTTTTAATGATATTAAAACTAGAAGCTTTTGCAGGCTTAAGCGGAGATATGTTTCTTGGTTTGTTAGCGGATCTGGGAAATTTTCATGATCAACTAAAAGAACTACCTCAAATTCTTAATTTGGAGAAGGAACTTGAACTTGTTTTTAGTCAAAAAAATAAAAAAGGTATAGCATGTACACATGTTAAAATTATTGATTTAAAGCAGGATGAAAGACATAAGCAGGATCATCACCATCATCGACATCTGAAAGATGTTTATAAAATAATTGATGATAGTGAATTGGATGAAGCAAGCAAATATAGAGCTAAAGAAATATTTACAGAGATTGGTAAAGCAGAATCCGAAGTGCATGGAGTAACAATTGAAAAGATTCATTTTCATGAAGTAGGTGCGATAGATTCCATAGCTGATATCGTTGGTGCCGCCTGGATGATTGAACAGCTTGGAATTGAAAAGACGTACTGCACAACAGTCCATACGGGCTCAGGATTTGTAGATACAGAGCACGGGAAGCTACCTGTACCTGCTCCAGCTACACAAAAAATATTACAAGGTATTCCAACTATTTCAGGAGATGTAAAATCTGAATTAGTTACTCCAACCGGAGCTGCAATTCTTAAAAATTTACATGCCATTTTTGACATCCCTGTTTTAATTGAAAATATAGTAGGTTATGGTCCAGGCGAAAAAGATTTTGCAATTCCAAATGTACTTCGGGGAAGTTTGTGTTCTGAAAATGCAAAAAACGAAGAGCAATTATATGAGCTCCAATGTAATTTAGATGATTGCTCTGGTGAAACTTTAGGGCAGGAGTTTCAACAAGTAATATTGGAAAATGGAGGTTTAGACATCTGTATTCATCCAATTATTATGAAAAAAGGGCGATCTGCAAATATGATCAGTATTATTACTAAAGAAAAGGATTTAGATAAAATAAGTAATCTATTGTTTGAGATGACGTCAACCATTGGCGTTCGATATTATCCGATTCAACGCAAAGAATTAAAAAGAACAGCCGTAACGCTTAGCTCTCCTTGGGGGCAAATAAAAGCGAAGCAGGTTGATCTTCCTTCTGGTAAAATTCGAATTAAGCCTGAAAGTGACTATATTATGAAGATAGCTAGAGAACAGAAATTGAATCCGCAACATATTAAGCAACTCATTTTACATATTGCGAGTAACAATCCAATTAAAATTGATTAAGACTAGTATGTCTTTTTTTTGATTTAGATCAAAAGGAATCACAAGCATATCATTCAAATTTGTATTAGAAACATTTAAAATGAATATGATATGAAATATGTGATTCTTTTTTTGATTTTTACTGGTAATTTCTGGAGTAATGTATCGGCGAGTAATGAGAATAAGCTATATGCAGCCTCTAAATTTCTAAGAACCTCTTCGCTTGGCGCTGATATGGAAACCATACAAGAGGTTTCAAGAAAGGGTATTGTTGAATGGTTAGACGAACAATTGTTAAGCTCTCCAAAAGTTAATTTTACGGATACAACCTGGATGATATGGAATTATTTTCATCCTCAGTACACTAAAATATATGGTGAAGATTTCATTGTAAATCATGGCGATGCAGTTATTCCATACTGGTATTACTGGAAAATGGCATGGTGGAATAATATTTTGAAATCTGATGACCATGTTAGACAGAGAGTTACTCAGGCCTTAAGCCAAATATTTGTAATCTCAGAAAAATCAAATTTGCAATTGAGTGGCCCTGGAATGGCTAATTATTATGACATGCTATACAAGAATTCCTTCGGTAATTTCAGGGAATTGCTGCATGATGTTACGCTTCACCCAATGATGGGTTTTTATTTAAGTCATATTAATAATCCTAAAAGCAATAAAGAGAAAAACATTCATCCCGATGAAAATTATGCACGTGAAATCATGCAACTGTTCTCTATTGGTTTGCTTGAATTGAATACGGACGGAACAAATAAGTTGGATAAAAATGGGAAATCGGTTCCTACTTATGACAATGCAGATATAAAAGAATTTGCAAAAATATTTACAGGCTTAGGACCATCAGGCTATTATTGGCCTTGGGAAGATTTCTCGCAACAGCCTGTAGAGTGGGGAAGTAAATACAATGAAAATCCATCTACAGTTGTAAGTTGGAAACCAATGAAAGCATTCAATGAGTGGCACGAACCTGGGGTAAAGATACTTTTGAATGGTAAAATTGTACCCAATGGTCAAACTGCGATAAAAGATATAGAGGATGCAATTGACAATCTTTTTTATCACCCTAATGTTGGCCCATTTATAGGAAAAATACTCATTCAAAGATTAGTGAAATCAAATCCTTCGTCTGATTACGTAAGGCGTGTAGCAGAAAAATTTAACGATAATGGTTTGGGAGTGCGAGGAGATATGAGAGCCGTAATTCGATCTATCCTTACCGACAGGGAAGCTCTTAATTCTGGTGATGAAGATTTCGTTAATTCAGGTAAACTTCGAGAACCACTATTAAAATATACTCAAGCATTAAGAGCCTTTAATGCTCATAATGAATCAGGAAAACTATGGAATTGGGGATGTCTCTTTGACGAGGCTATTAGTCAAGGCGTTCTTACATCACCAAGTGTATTTAATTTTTACTTGCCAAAATATCAGCCTAATGGGCCAATTACGAAAGCTGATTTGTTTGCTCCTGAGTTTCAGATACACACTTCAGCTACTTCAATCAATTATATAAATTTGGCATACGACTGGTTTATTCGCGATCATTATGGTGAGATAGCAACAAAGGCTGGAAATAAGTCTCACAATGCTCCTAGTTATGAGGGCAAAGATCTGGATCCAAAAGACTATATAAAATTAGATTTAGATGATGAATATAAATTAGCTCATAATGCATCTGCCTTAATCGATAGGTTAGATCTTATTTTAACAGGAGGACAACTTTCCAACAAAACAAAGTCAACAATAATAGAATCCGTAGAGAAAGTTGCAGATCCAGAAAAAAGGGTAAGGATAGCTCTTTTTTTAGCTTTCATTTCACCAGACTACAGTGTACAGAAATAAATTGAAGAATCATGACAAAAATAGCTAAATCAAAACAAATCAGTCGTAGAAAATTTTTAGGAACTGCATCTTGTGCAACAATTGGAACAACAACCTTATTTTCTTCGCTTCTAAACCTTGGAGCAGTTAATTCTTTAGCTGCAATGAATCCAGCCAACAACTCAGGTTCTGACGATTATAAAGCACTGGTATGCATTTCCTTGTCTGGAGGGAACGATAGTTTTAATATGTTGGTTCCTAGAAGTAATAGGCATTATCAGGAGTATGCCAAAACACGCTCTAATTTGGCCTTACCTAAAGGAAATTTACTTTCTCTTGATTATACCGATCGAAATGGGAAACAGTTTGGTCTTCATCCTGCAATGCCGGAGGTTCAGGAGCTTTTTAATAATAAGAAACTGGCTTTCATTAGTAATATTGGAACTCTTGTAGCACCATGCAGCAAAAAAGAATATTTAGCTGGTAGTGTTTCATCACCTGTCGGCTTGCTCTCTCATGCCGATCAGGCACAACAATGGATGACTGGTATTCCATATAGTCGTTCCTCTAAAGGATGGGGTGGACGAATGGCAGATATTCTTCAAGCAGGTAATGAAAACCAAAATATATCTATGAATATTTCTTTGTCAGGCACAAATATTTATCAGGTAGGGAATCATGTATCTGAGTATGCAATTCGCGCTTCAGCAGGAGGAAGTGTTGGGATTAAGACCTATGAAGGAAATAATTCCTTAGATAACATATTATCTGGTGGAGTGGAAAGTTTGTTAGAACAAGATTATAAAGACATGTTCACATCGAGTTACACCAATAAAATAAAGAATTCGCAAGCAAATTACGAAGAATTTAGCAAGGCTTTAAAGGATGCTCCACTTTTCTCATCTCAATTTTCTGATAACGAATTATCTGCCAATTTAGAGTTGGTTGCGAAAACTATAGCTGCTCAAAAAATACTTGGTATGAAACGCCAAACCTTTTTCATAAATTTTGGAGGTTGGGATCATCATGACGAGGTGTTAAACAATCAGGAAACAATGCTAGCAGTTGTAAGTAAAGCTTTGTTGGAGTTTCAGGAGGCAATGGAAGAAATGGAAATGGCCGAAAATGTCACCACTTTTACAATGTCGGACTTTGGACGAACACTTACTTCTAATGGTAATGGAAGTGATCATGCTTGGGGTGGTAATGTGATGGTTATGGGCAATGAAGTGAATGGAGGTCAAATATATGGAGAATATCCATCATTAGCGCTGAACGGTGAAAATGATATTGGTGGAGCTATTATGCTGCCAACTACATCAACAGATGTTTATTTTGCTGAATTATCCCAATGGTTTGGCGTTGGAAAAGGAGATTTAAACTTTGTTCTTCCAAATCTTTCAAGATTCTATGATCCATATAATTCAAAAATGCCATTAGGTTTTATGAAATAGGTTTTAGCCATATTCTTCGTATAAATAGGTCATTCATATTCTGAAATGGCCTATTTTATTTTCTATTCCCTTTTTTGATCTGGGTCAAAAGATCCCTTCGAGCATCTATCTTTCTTTGTTATATCAAACAATAATAAAGACTGCTATTATGAAAATGAATATAGTGAAATTATCAATCGTAATGTTTGTTGCTGTGATGTTTTGCAATACAGACTTACTAGGCCAACAAATTTCAGGGCAAATTATAGATGCCAAAACAAGTACTGCTATTCCATATGCCAATGTAGCATTGGAAAAAATGCCAATGAAGAGGATTACCTCGGGAGGGACTACCGATTTAAACGGAAATTTCAAATTTGAGGCAAATGCCAATACTTATAATTTGATAGTTAGTGTTTTGGGATATGAGAAGAAAACCATTTCTAAGATAAAATTAGAAGCTGCAAAATTGAATCTTGGTAAAATTAAACTTACACCAAAAAATATACAGATTAATGAGGTGAAAGTAATTGGTCAACGAAGTTATATTGAAAATCAACCAGGCAAGCAAATTTTAAATGTAGGAAGAGAAATTGCTGGTGGCGGTGGCAATATAAGTCAGGTATTAAAAATTGTACCATCAGTAGAAGTTACCCCTAGGGGAAATATCAGTATTCGTGGAAATGAAAACATTAAAATACTTATTAATGGAAAGGAAATGACCTACGGTGTTGATCCATCAGTTCTTATCAAGCAATTACCTTCTTCTACAGTCGAAAAAATAGAAGTCATAACAAATGCATCGGTAAGCGAGGATCCCGAAAGTGCTGGTGGAGCAATTAATATTGTCCTAAAGAAAAATACAAATGATGGTTTTCATTATGGAATTAATATGGAAGTAGGCATGACACCATTTAGAGGAAATGGAGGGTTTAATATGAACTATTCTAAGAATAAATTGAACACCTATCTCACTTATGGTGCTTATGTAGATAATTATGACTTTGAGAATAGTGGTATTCGCCGAATTAATTTACCAACTAGCGAATTCACTTTCATTAATGATAGCGGAAATGGAAAATACAAGGATGTTGGACACTTAATTCTTGGTGGAATAGACTACAATATTAGCAAAAAGAGTTCTTTGAATTTGGAATTTACACACAATAGCTATAAAGAAAATTGGGAATATAATTTGAAAAACATTTTTAATCAAAGGTCATCCGACGATCTTAACGGATTTGTTAAGAATAAAAATAAAGACAACATCCGTTTTACTGATATCTCACTTCGCTTGGATAGCAAACCCAAAGAGAAGCACCAATTAAAAGCCATGCTTCACATTTCGGGAGGAAAACAAAAGAGTATGAGGACGATTGATGAACGAGGGAGTTATTTTCCCGTCTCTACTCGTAGTAATATTCGTTCTAATTCTAAATTTTTAGTTGGTGAATTAATAACAGATTACAAAATGCCAATAACTAAAAATAGTGGGCTAGAATTTGGGATTAATAGTGAATTTGTAGATTATGAAGCAGATCAGTTGGGTAAAGGATCTTATGTCGATCAAAAGCTTTGGGAGTACAATCAGCAAAAGCACGCATCTTATTTCCTTTACAAACTAAAGCACAATAAGCTTACTGTAGGAGCCGGTATTCGCCCTGAATATTACAAAAGCAAAACATTAGAAAAGGTTGAGAATAATACAATTAAATCGATTTATACAAAGATATATCCAAACATGATTGTAAACTATGATTTAGGAAATGCAGAAGAGGTGCAAACAATGAGTTTTTCCTATTCGAAACGTATTCGCAGACCAGAGGCAGAAGAACTAGATCCGGTTGTTGACTACGCTAATCCATCTCATATTTATCAAGGAAATCCAAAATTGAAACCAGAGTTTGTAAATTCTATCGAGTTAGGTTATTCAAGAATTAAAGGAAAAAACCGATTGAATCTCACCTTGTTTGGAAGGTGTGTAACAAAAGTGATTCAGCAACAAACTGAATTGCGTACAGGAGGAGTGCTATTTACAACCTACACCAACCATTCTTCTAGTGAACAAATTGGTCTTGAGTTTAATGGAAAAACAAAACCAACTAAAAATTGGGAAATGACTCTGGGAAGTAGCTATATGAAAAGTTTCTTTGCTGAACCAAAAACCAATCAGGATGTTTCTCATCTAAGAGGAAGTATGTGGCAACTAAAATTGGATAACTTCTTTTCTATTAATGCAAATAATACAATACAGCTTCAATCGCAATATTATGGAAAAACTGTTGCAATGTTCTATAAAAGGAAAGCATACAATTTAATTAATATAGGCTATGAACGTAAAATTCTTAATGGACTTGGCTCTTTGGGCTTTAGTTTGAATGATGTTCTAAATAGCGGTGGGAAAGAGGAGTACGAAATAATTGGTACTGGTTTTACTTCAAATTCGAAATGGAAATTAGATTCCCGAACCTTTAGAATCATATTCAATTTTTATCTCAACTAAAGTCTTTTTGATCTATATCAAAAGAAGAGAAAACAAAGTTCTTCAACTTTGAAGCATTAAATCATTAAAACATAATCAATATGAAACGAAAAATTTTATTTTTTGCTTTTAGCCTAATAACTCCATTCATGTTATCAGCTAATACTGTCATTCAAAGCTCTGACACCTTATATTTAAATACCACTCATGTTATGACTGCCCAAGGTCAAATAATTGCTAATACCATCACTAACAGGATAAATTACAAGCTTGATGGGTCTAATATGCTGGAGGAAAAAGTGGTTACTAACATGAGTTATCCAGAAGAAAATGGAGAAACACATGTAAACATTAGTACTGAGGAATTTACAGTAATTAATGGTGATATGACTTTTTTCAAAGGGGAATACAATGAAAATGATTCTATAACGGTAGTAATGGCCGAAAAAGATGGAGATGATTTTCTCGTTTCAGGTAAAACACATGGCGAATCTTCCTTCCAATTATGGGATCAACAAAAATTCGAAAATATTGATGCTTTTGTAGTATACTTTGATACCGAACGGTTGAAATTGACCAAAAAGGTACAGGTAAAAAGAATGTATGATTTGTATGGAATGGAGCTTAGAAACAACAATTTATCCAAGTTGGGTGAAGAGAAAATAACACTTGCAGGACAAGAATTCGATTGTTTCATGGTAAAATTCGATTATGGTCTAATTAAAGGTAAAATATGGTTTGCAAAAGACAAGGCAGGTAACGCTTTCCTTGTTAAAGAAGAAGCTCAAAGCCAGGAATATGGTCCATTTGATTTAGATATGACGGACTATAATACCAATAAACCAATAAACAGTGCAACCAAAGAAGGAGAGTTTGGCTTTTAATCTATTAAATCAATAATCAAAGACCTATTTAAACCTACTAAGATGAAAAATAAAGAAATTAATAGAAGAGATTTTATTCAGAAATCTACTATGGCAGGTATTGCAGGAACCTTTGCTTTATCATTTGGAGGATATTCAAAAGTTTTGGGTGAAGAATTAATCCAAGATCATGTATCTCCAGATATGATAGCTATACGTGGTGGAGAACCGGCAGCCATGTTTAAGAAAGCAATTGAGGCCTGGGGAGGTATGAAGCGGGTTGTGAAACCTGGACAAACAGTTGTTGTAAAGCCTAATATTGGTTGGAATGTAACACCAGATCGAGCTGCAAATACAAATCCTCAATTGGTGGAAGCCATTGTTCGTGAGTGTTTGAATGCTGGAGCTAAAGAGGTTTTTGTAATGGACCATACGGCTGATGTGTGGACTAAGTGTTATAAAAACTCGGGAATTGAGAGAGCTACAAAAGATGCGGGTGGTAAAATGGTACCAGGAAACAATGAACGCGATTACAAAACAGTTCATATTCCAAAAGGGAAACGCTTAAAAACAGTAAAGGTTCACGATTTAATTCTTACTACTGATGTACTTATTAATGTTCCGGTTTTGAAGCATCATGTCAGCACCAAATTGTCTTTGGGGATGAAAAATTTAATGGGAATTGTGTGGGATCGCCAATGGTGGCACAAGAATGATTTGCATCAATGTATTGCTGATTTTGCATCCTATTGTAAAGCTGATCTAACCATTGTGGATGCTTACAGGGTGATGAAGAGAAATGGTCCAATGGGTGTATCTACCGATGATGTTTTATTACAAAAAGCACTTTTACTTGGATCGGATCCGTTAGCACTTGATGTTGCTTCAACCAAAATGTTTGGTATGAATCCGCAAGATGTTGGCTATATCCGCCTTAGCGAAGATCTTGACATTGGTACTTCAGATTTGTCACAAATGAGTATACAGAAGATAAAAATATAACGCATGAAAGACATTCGATTGTTAAAAAAACTGCGAGTAATATTAGCCATGTTAGCTTTGTCTTTAATGTCTGTAGTATTTCTCGATATTTATCATCTGATACCTGAAAAATTTGTTGGAATAATTTTATCAACTCAGCTTGCACCATCATTTATAAATTTATTTAAGGCAGGAGGAATTGTATTCACAGGATTTGTAGTGATTACCGTAATTAGTTTATTGGTTGGTAGAATTTACTGTTCTACATTATGTCCTTTGGGCATATTTATGGATGTACTTATTGCCGTTAAAAGGAAATTAAGAACAAAATTGAATTTTAAGAAAACTAAATCATTACAATTCTTGCCTTATGTGATATTAGGGCTTGTGATTTTAGCTTTACTTTTAGGGAATATTCAATTGATTAGTTTATTGGATCCATACAGTAATTTCGGGCGTATTTTAACTGTAGTATTAAAACCTATAGTGATTGGTGCTAATAATTTGATATACGATGGATTGCTTCATTTTGAAAATTACACATTACAACCTATTGATGTCAATTATGCTAATCTTCCTGTTTCCATATTTGTTTTTCTTTTCTTTTTTATAATTATTGGTTTAAGTAGCGTTAAGGGTAGATTTTTTTGCACACATATTTGTCCAGTCGGTTCATATTTAGGCTTGACTTCAAAGTTGAGTGTTTTTAAAATTAATATTGATAGCAATAAGTGTATTTCTTGTGGGAAATGTGAGCGAGTATGTAAAGCTGGATGTATTTCTGCTAAAGATAAAAAAGTAGATTTCAGTAAATGTGTAATGTGTCTGAATTGTATCAGTACAAAATGTCCTGTTGACTCAATTGCTTTAACAAATAAGAAAGGTAGAATGTCTGTCAAAAAACAATTAAAAATAGGTGAAAAACAGGATAAAGGAAATCTCGCTCGACGCACTGCTATTCAAACTTTAGTGATATCTCCATTATTATTGGTCGAAAATGCATTTGGTCTGAATTCAATTTCCAAAACGGACAAAGAGGAATTTAAAAAACGTATTGTGCCAATTAGCCCTCCAGGTTCATTAAATCACAAACATTTTACAGAATCTTGCACAGCTTGTTTTTTGTGTGTTAATGCGTGTCCTTCTAATGTAATAAAACCATCATTGACCGAATATGGATTGCAAGCAGCCATGTTGCCACAATTAACCAATAAAAAGGGATATTGTAATCTGGAGTGTACTCGCTGTACGGATGTTTGCCCAAATGGAGCACTATTACCTGTAAGTAAAGAAGAGAAGAAAACACTTCAGATTGGTATTGCACATTTTGTTCGCGAAAAATGTGTGGTTATTACAGATGGAACAGACTGTGGTGCCTGTTCGGAACACTGTCCTACCAAAGCAGTTAATATGGTAATTGAAAATGAACTTTTTGTTCCAGTTGTTGACGAGAGTATATGTATTGGATGTGGTGCTTGTGAATATGCATGTCCAGTATCGGGTGAGAAAGCCATATTTATCGAGGGTAACACAATTCATAAATTGGCAAAAAAGCCAAAAATAGAAAAATTAGAACCAGTAAATCAGGAGGAATATTTTCCATTCTAAAGGCAAAATAAATCATATTTAAATAGTAACAATCTTAAAATAAACTGATCATGAAATCTTTAAAATTCACATTAATATCAATTTTCACATTCTTATTTTCGAGTGTGTCTTTCGCACATCATACGATTCACCCACATTCACATGCTCACGCTGCAGATTCGCATAGTTCTGTTCCTGGAGCTATCATTTTTGCCATAATAGTTATTGTGGGCATGGTGATTTTTGCAAAAAAGTATGTGCAACCAAAAGAACACAAAGAATAATGGATATTTCAAAAAGCATGAAGAAGCTTGAGAAGTGGTTT
The DNA here is from genome assembly GCA_016743925.1 of Labilibaculum sp. Lineage (GTDB taxonomy): Bacteria > Bacteroidota > Bacteroidia > Bacteroidales > Marinifilaceae > Labilibaculum. The sequence continues at coordinate 11,369 of JADGFH010000015.1, read as the reverse complement.
GAAACTATCGATTCAAGTGTCACAGCATTTTCAGGAGGAGTAGATTCGGCATTGGTTTTATTTTTGTCACGTAAGTTTTTGGGTGATAAAGCAATAGCGGTAATGGGAATTTCTCCAAGTTTAAAAGATAGAGACAAAGAGATTGCGAAAAAATTCTGTAGAAAATATAATATTCCATTTTATAAATACTAATGAATTACAGAATGCGCAATATGCTAAGAATCCAGTAGATAGGTGTTATCATTGTAAGAATGCCATGTATCATAGTTTTAAAGAAATAGCAACAATATTTCCTGATCATGTTATACTAAATGGTACCAATGTTGACGACTTGGGAGATTACAGACCTGGATTAGTTGCAGCAAAAGAAAATGAAATCCGTTCCCCTTTGGTTGAATGTAATGTGGGCAAAGATGAATTGCGCATGATTGCCAAAGAGTTAGGGTTGGAAGTTTGGAATAAGCCTGCAAGTCCATGTCTCAGTTCTAGAATTCCTTATGGTGAACCGATTACAATTGAGAAACTTAATAGGATAGAAGCAGCAGAAGAATTACTTTTTAAATTAGGTTTTGAAGATTCTAGGGTTAGACATTATGGGGAAAATGCAAGTATTGAAGTTCCCGAAGTAGCTTTAAATAGACTAATTGAGATGGGAGAGTTTCCTATAGAGAAAATTAGGAAAATAGGCTTTAATAAGGTGAAAATAGATACAGAAGGATTAATTTCTGGTAAACTAAATAGGGTATTAGATGAAAAACAAACACAACTTAGATAAGGATCGTATGGAGAGGCTAGGATTTCCAGAAGTGATATTTGGAGCAGGAAAATCAAGCGATACTTTGATCTTTATTCTGGAAGAATATCAAAGCTTAGGACAAAATGCCTTGGTTACAAGATTACAGGAGAATAAAGCAAAGGTGTTAACAAATTATTTTATTGATAGTTTCTATGATTCTGAAAGTGAAATTTTTCTTTTATGCCCTTTAATCATAAATGAAAATAATCCAAGTATTGGGATTATAACTGCAGGTACTTCTGATATTCCTATTGCGAATGAAGCATTCTTCACACTACAGTTTTTGGGAGTTAGAACTCAGCGTATTAATGATATTGGTGTAGCTGGAATTCATCGCTTGATGAACCGTATCGATGAAATTAAAAAGTTTGATGTCTTGATTGTAATAGCAGGATTTGAAGGAGCACTTCCAAGTGTTATTGGAGGATTAGTTTCTCAGCCGATTATTGCTGTTCCTACTAGTACTGGTTATGGAGCTGCTCGAAATGGCGAAACCGCTCTTTTTGCAATGCTATCAAGTTGTGCCAATGGTATAAGTGTTGTGAATATTGATAATGGTTATGGTGCTGCTATGGCTGCATTTAGAATATTGCAACAATACAATTATAATCTCAGTACAAAGCTTGAATTGTCTGATCAAAATATGAATACTTAATATCGAAACATTCTATTTTCTCAAAATTAGATTTCAGATAATAAAAGCCAGTACACACTGGCTTTTATTATGAATTAAAAACAATGAGTTCAACGATATATATTTATTGTTGTGTGTCTTTTCCCTTGTGATAATTATTACTGTCCGTAGGCGCTTCAGTTCTGTTTTCTAAGCCATAATCGCGAATGATTTGTCCAACTCTAATTCTATAATCGGAAAAAATATGTCCCAAGCCTGATGCTTGTCCGTGACGGTGCATATTTTCATTCCGCCATTTTTCTACCGATTGTTCATCTTCCCAAAAAGATAGTGACAGAATTTTATTGGGATCTTGCAAGCTTGCGAATCGTTCTATGGATATAAAACCATCAACATCTGCTAACATAGGTTTTAGTTTTGCTGCAATATCTAAATACTCTTGTTTGTTTTCTTTTTTTGGAAAAACTTCGAAAATTACGGTAATCATTCTGTTTATATGTTTTGTGTTTCATTTTTTTTTATTTTGAGGAGCGTAATCTTTCATTTCAGGAATTGCTCCTCCTGCAATTGCCCATAAATATAGACTGGCTACAGATCCGTAAGGACTATATCTATTTTTGTATTTATTGAATTTTTCAGATGTGATTCCTCTATGATGATAAAGCATTCGCATGCCTCTCACAATGGCTAAATCGCCATAGCTGATAATGTTTTTGCGTTGCATCGAAAAGAGCATAATCATTTCAGCTGTCCAAACACCAATGCCTTTTATATTCGATAATTCCTTGCAAACATCTTCATCACTTAAAGTTTGTAAATTGGCTAAATTTAGTTCTTTAGTCGCAACTTTATCAGCAATATTATGAATGTATTCTACTTTTCTAAAACTTAAGCCGAGGCTTTGCAATTCGTTAACCGATAAGCTCAAAATTGATTCTGGACTAATATGGCCTAGTTTCTTTTGCATTCGTTCCCAAATGGTTTTTTGCGCTTTGGTTGAGATTTGCTGACCAATGATTGCATTCACTAGGGCAGTAAATAATTCAGGAATTACCGATCTCTGTATTATTCCAATTTTATCGATAGCCTCAGCCAATTTTTTATCTTTCGATTTCAGATAATCAATTTCAATTTGACCATATTCAAAATAATCACGATCCATAATTTTAGAGTTTAAAGGATTCTGCTTTTGCTGCTTCCCAACCAATCATTGCTTTTTTACGAACAGCTCCCCAATGGTATTGTCCGCTATTGCCCGATGCTTGTATAACACGATGGCAGGGGATTAAGC
>JADGFH010000015.1:0-8638 GCA_016743925.1 Labilibaculum sp. | reverse complement strand
GGATTAAGCAGGCGATGGGATTATTTCCAATTGCTGTTCCTACGGCTCGTGAGGCTTTGGGTTTTCCGATGTATTGTGCTATTTCGCCATAAGTTGATAAATTACCCATTGGAATTTTAAGCAAAGCATCCCAAACTTTCAGTTGAAATTCCGTTCCCTTTAAGTGTAATTTTATTTGAGACAAATTGTTCCAATCGGCATTAAAAAACGAAAGAGCAGAGTTTTGTATTTTATCCTCTCTTAAATCGAAAGCCGCATTTGGAAACTTGTTGTGCAAAGCATCAATGGAGAGATTTTTCTCATCAGAAAAACCGATGTGACAAATGCCTTTATCCGTTGAAGCAATGAGCACTTTGCCAAAATACGATTCTGAAAAATTATAATTGATTGTTAATTTTTTACCGCCATTTTTATATTCCCCAGGAGTCATTCCTTCAATATTTACAAACATATCGTGCAATCGTCCCGTACCTGATAAACCCGTTTCGTAAGCCGTATTGGCTAATGTTTGATGGTTAATAAGTTGCTTGGCATGATTCAAACTAATGAACTGAAGATATTTTTTTGGTGATACGCCAACCCATTCTGTGAAAATTTTTTGAAAATGGAAAGGACTGATATGAACATGCTCGGCAATTACGTCTAAACTGGGTTGTTGAGTAAAATTGTTTTCGAGGTATGTGATTGCCTCTGCTACCTTATTGTAATAATATTGTTTTGTCTTGTCCATTTTGTACAAAAATAAGTCATCTTGAAATATTTTACTTCAATAACTTTGTTATTTGTGTCATAAAATAAATAATGGCACAAATGTAATCGGCATCTTATTGTAGAAAAACCCGAATCTTGCGATTTGTTGAATATCTTGCAACAATTAGTATGTGATAAATAGATTAGTAGAATGCAATAAGCTTTCGGATTTGCACTTAAACTCTTTAGATATTAGTTGCGATATAAAGAGTTAACCTTTTGATTGTGATGATTTTAAATCTTCAAAATTTGCGTCAATTACAATTCCAAACTCTTGTTTTAGAATATTCAAGTAAGACTGATCTTCATCAAGCAAAGCTGTATATTCCATCCCGTTAACTATTTTCTTGAGCTTGTTGTTAAGTAGTGTTACTGTACCATTTTCTATTGGAAGGGCTGCAACTCGCGAACTAGTAAAGAAAGAGTTTTGGTTTGTAGAGGTATAATGATTTCCGTATTCGATATCTCCTGGACAAACGTGGTTTAAATCAAAACTGTATAAGTTTATCCAATCGTTTTCCTGTTTCGTTTGAAGCATATAACCGTATAACTTGCTTTCTATTAATTGAAAGGTCTGATTCTTAAATGAAACAGGTTCATTATATACTAAAGGTATGGGTATAGATGGAGATTCCGATCCAAATCCTAAATCAACCACCCACTGTTTTCCTTCAATTGAAACTAAACTTACTTGATGGCCTCGACCTGTTGGTTCTCCTGTTGTATGCACTCTGCCCAGTAGAGCACGTGCGTCGAATCCGAAAGATTTAAGAGCCAGTAAATGAAGTCCATTCAACTCAAAACAATAACCACCACGTTTTTTCTTTACCAATTTCTGCACTAGTGCTTTTGGCTCAAGCTTTATGTTTCTTCCAAGACAGATATCAAAGTTTTCAAAAGGAATAGTCCTGTGCTGAGCATGGTGGATTGATTTCAAAGACTCATAGTTATTCGCAATTGTCCCTTCGAAATTGATGCGTTTTAAATATTCCTCCTTATCAAATATGAAATCATTCATGTCGCTATTGTATTAAAGTTGTGCTTGGTGTTTAGTTCTTTCTCAGCCTCAATATTTCACTTCTAATTATTGGATCCCAAAGAGTGTATCCTATATGATTCAAATGCATTCCATCAGGAAGAAAAATATCTGAACGCAAAGTACCATTAGGCTTGAACATTATTTTAGCGATATCGATATAATGCAGGTTCTTTTCAGTTTGGCAATATTTATCGAGCATTTTATTGGTAATAACTTTATTCTTGCGGACATCTTTTCCTAGAAAATCATCAATTAGAACTGGTTTCATTGCGAGAAGTAAAATTTGAGTTTGGGGAAAATCTTTTTCAACCTTATTTATCAATTTTTTAAAATTACGAACTGCTGCACTTGGAGATTTCCCATTTTCTACATCAATATCACAATAAACGACCATAATGGAAGGCGAATGTTTTTTAATTACATCATCATAATAATGAATTATTTCAGGAAGGCTTGCTCCTCCAAATCCTCGATTAATTACAGGGAGTTCGGGAAACGATTTTGCAGTTTCCCAATAACGAATACTTGAACTTCCTACAAATAAGACGGCATTCGCTATAGCTGTATTTCTATTGTCGAAGCGGCGAAAATTCTCAATATCTTTTTCATATTTATCAATTTTCAATAGACTCTCATGTTTAAATTTTTCCTGATTTTGATGAAATAGAGATAGTGCTTTCTTATATTTTTCTGGTTTTTTGTTATAATCCAATAAATGTTTCTTCCAGTAAGCCCAAGAGCGCTGCATAAATATTTGTCTGGTTTCAGAATTTACAACACTATTTTCTAATGATAGCCCAAGGAAATCAATAAATTCTTGATCACTATCAACAAGTGTTTTGTCTTGTGCGTAGGTAGAAATACTTGTACACAAAATTAATATCATGATTGATCTAATCATTTTTGACATAAAATCGTTTTTAAAAATTCTTAAATATTGCTTAATTGAATTCGAAAGTAGCCATCTTTCACAATTACAGCAAAATTTATGTAGAAAATGTGTAAGCGGGTATTGATCCCCATTAAGGTAAAACTATGGAAAGGCGAGATGAGAAAAACCAGCTCATTAAACTGGTTTTATTATTATACAATATTGTGCAGCCTTTTCATATTACTGCATTTTAGCTTTTAACGTAATCTTTAATTCCTCCACTAATTCTGGGTGTTTATCCGCTATGTTTTTGCTTTCATTTTCTGCAGTTGTATGATCATACAATTCTACAAAACCATCTTTATGAAGTGTCAAACGATGTGTTGCAGTTCTTATTGTCGAAGCTCCATTTTTGTAAGCTACGGCCGGATGACCAGTCGTATTCGGATGTTCTAATATTTCCTTTAGCGACACACCGTTGGCAAATTTAGGAAATTCAACTCCAGTTAAATCACATAGTGTTGGAAATATATCAAGTGTCTCCACTATAGCATTGGTTTTAGAGCCTTCACGATTCATCCCTGGATAGTGAATTATCAGGGGAGAATGTAAGGACTCCTCGAACAAACTATGCTTTCCCCAAATGGCGTGTTCTCCTAAGTGCCAGCCATGATCACCCCAAAGTACAACAATTGTATTCTTATCTGCTCCAGTACTTTTTAATTCTGCAAGAATTTTTCCTACTTGTGCATCAGCATAACTAACACAAGCTGCATAATGACGGCGCACTTCATTTGCAAAAAGAGTATCGGAATTCGCATTTTTACCCCATCGATTATATTGCTTAAATTCATTGGAAGCATGCCATGTTGTTCTGCCTTCAGGTTTTTGAGGGTGTTCTATTGAAGGAAGTTCAACGCCTTCATATCTATTGTAGTAAGATTTTGGTGCTCCAAAAGGCAGGTGTGGCTTGATAATTCCAACGGCAAAAAAGAATGGATTTTCCTTATTTGTAGTAAGCTCGTTTAATTGTTTCAATGCCTCTTCTGTAATCGCTCCGTCTGGATAGATATTATCTTCTCCTTCTTTTGTTTGAAAAACATCCATATCACTCGATTTTATTCGAATTTCTCCATGAGCCAGTCCGTGCATCATTCCACGTGGATGCTCCCATTCTGCAACCGGCATAAGTTGTTTATCCCAGGCTTCGGGAATTTCAATAAGCGTATTGTCATTCCAATTAGCGCCTCCTTTTCCCCCTGGATGATGAGATACTTTTCCAACTGAAACGGTTGTATAACCGTGTGTCCTGAACCATTCTGGCATACTCGGATCTATGTTTGCTCCTTTTGCTATTTTATTTGCTCGTTGGAATAGTGCGTCGTTACCTGAAGGGCCGTATTGACCAGTTAATAAAGTATAACGAGATGGGCCACAACTTGGTGCATTCACAAAATGTCTCTGAAAAGAAACTCCCATTCCTGCTAACTTGTCAATGTTTGGTGAGCTGATATAGTCTGCGCCAAAACTTTTCAATTCTGGTCGAAGATCATCTACACAAATAAGCAGTACATTAGGTTTTTTAGTAAGTTGTGGTTTTTTACAACTCGTTATCATTAAGGCACATAAAGCCACACAAAGAATTGGCACTAATTTCCCTATTTTCATTATTGTTTATCTTATAATTAATGGAACTCGAAAGTAGCCATCTTTCGCAATTGCTGCAAGAAATCATAAGGAAATGTATTTGTAGATAATGATCTTATTTAGGAAAATACTGCTGAAGGCTTAAGTGAAATGAAAAAAGCCAGCAGAAGCTAGCTTTTTTGTTTTAGGTGAATCACCAATCTCTTTTTATTTAGTAATTAAATATTCATAGGTACTTCCATTAATAACACACGAGCTTGAGCTGTGGCTGTTAGATTAATGATTTCTGTGTCCCAAATTCCCATTCCATCTCGTTTGGCAAGTTGTTCTCCATTTATTTCGACTTCACCTTCAAGTATAAAAACGTAAACACCATTTCCTTCTTTCTGAATTTTGTATTGGTTAGAATTCCCCTTGGTAAATTTCCCGAGGCTAAACCATGCGTCTTGATACATCCAAACACCTTGATCGTCTTTGTTAGGAGATAAGATTTGGTAGAATTCATTATCCTTTTCAATTTCGCGTAATGAAATTTGGTCGTAGCGGGGTTCTAGATTATTTTTATTTGGAAAAACCCAAATTTGAAGAAACTTGACATCCTTGTCATTATTTTTGTTGAATTCACTATGATAGATTCCTGTTCCTGCACTCATAACCTGCACATCTCCTTGCTTTATTATGGCAACATTTCCCATGCTATCTTTGTGTTCTAAATCTCCTTCTAGAGGTATCGATATGATTTCCATATTTTCGTGACGGTGTGTCTCGAAGCCTTTTCCAGCATCTACTTGGTCATCATTTAATACACGAAGCGCACCGAAATGCATCCTTTCCGGATTGTGATAATTGGCGAAGCTAAAGCTGTGGTGTGAGTTTAACCATCCATGATTTGCGTGTCCTCTTGTTTCTGCTTTATGAATTTCTGTTTTCATATTTTTACATTTATTATTGGTAAGGGCGTAAAACTTACTTATTGAAAGAACTTGTCATAGCTAGATTCTTTTGCTTTAATACAAGCAATCTGGAGGAAATGGATTTGTAGATAGTGAATCTCATTAGGGTAAAATCCGCTGAAAGGCTAGGGGAGACAAACAAAGCCACCAAGAGATGGCTTTGTTGTATTTTGATTGTAGACAAATGGAATGATTAGTTCGTTAAATGTTTCCATTTGTTAGAATTTATTAATCCCATTTATTCGAATTGGAAAGGGCATATTTGCCACTTCCTGAAAATATTAAAGCGATTGCTCCAAAAAGGTACAGACCTAACAATTCAATGGCCCAACCACCGTGTTCTCCCATTCTAAAAATGTCGTTGCTATGAACCATTAAGATGGCTACCAAAGCATTTATTGCAAAAATAGCAGAGGCAATGCGAGTTCTAAATCCTATAATAATAGCTAAAGGTGCAATTACCTCACCTATTATGGCACCATATGCAACAAAGGCAGGAATTCCCATTTCGCTTAACATTCCTTTTATAAAGTCTAATCCTCCCATCAACTTTCCAAAGCCATGCAATAGCATTAATAATCCAATTGTGATTCGCAGAATCAATAGTGCCGTATCGTTATTCTTTTTCATACTTATTATTTTGATTTTCTATTGTTTAAAACTTGTTCTATTTCTTTAATTAGCTCTTTATCAGCAATTTTCCCATTCTTAAAAACATCATAAAAACTTCCAATACTTGTAGTCGAATTAATTGTGGCTCCAAAGAATGGCAAGGTGGATTCTGTTATTTTTAGTGCAGATGCAGCACCAGTTTTCCCAGGAGAAGTACTAAACAAGATAATGTCTTTATTTTTTAGGAATTGATTGTCTTTACGAGATAACCAGTCAATAATATTTTTAAAGAATGCAGTTACGTTTCCGTTGTGTTCCGCTACAGAGATAATTAATTGATCTGCTTCAGCTAATATTTCGGCAAGCTTATTTATATTGTCCGGAATTCCATCCTGTGTTTCAAGATCGATATTATAGATTGGTACATCGTAATCGGTAAGTTTGATTAGCTCAACTTTATCGGTTAAAGTTGCTATATAGTTTACCAATTGTTGATTAATTGAATTTGAACTGTTGCTTCCAGCAAAAGCTATTATTTTCTTCATCATTTATATTTTTTAATGTTAAAACAAAGCTGGGAAGAAATGAGGTGAGAAAAGTTGATGTAGATTAAGAAACTGTTTCTAATATCAAATTTTAACAGCTTTTAAGAATTTAAGTATCGAATGTATTTTTACGCAAGCGGCTTAAGAATTCCGGAGTAATACCCAGATAGCTTGCAATATGTTTTTGTGGAATTCTTTGCTCAAGATGTGGATATCTCTTAACGAATTCCAAATATCGCTTCTCTGCTGATAAGGATAACCTTTCAGTCATTCGTAATTGAAGCGATATAACACCGTATTGGAATTTTATTCGTGAATAATGTTCAAATGCAGGCATGGTATCCATAAGTAGGTTCATCTGATCAAGCTTAATTGCAAATACAACAGAATCTTCTAATGCCTGAATATGATACGAAGCAGGAGTTTGATTATAGAAGCTTAGAATATCTCCAATCCATGATTCTTCTATACCAAATCTATTGTTGTGTTCATTTCCTTTTTCGTCTGTTACAAAAGAGCGTATACAACCTTTTGCAATAAAGAACTCGTATTGTGAAACCTTACCTGGCTTAAGAAGAAACTCCCTTTTTTTAACCGCAATTTCTATAAAACTGTTACTTATCGTTTTTAATTCTTCGGAGGAAAGCTCTGTTTTTGTCAATAAATGAGAAAGAAGAATGTTAATCATGTTTTTAAAGTATTGAATATGAGTGTGTACTTTGTAAGGGGATATTGGGTGAAGCCTTAGCTAAAAATGAAAATAGTCATTTTCCTTGCTTGTTCCAAGAAATGGCAAGGATAGCTAATTTGCTCCCTTCTGTATGCAGTTTTTAACTTCACATTCCCAATGTTGGTAAATGCTTTACCTTATGGTAGGTTAATGCAGCTTTTATACAATATTTTAGATCTTCAACGGGAATTATGTCGTTTAGCTGAAAAACTATTGCTCTGTTGCCTTCAAAGTCAAAACGGTTCTTAAATATTATTTTAAAAACCTCAACCAATCGACTTGTGCATTTGAAGTACATTGCGTACTGGTCAGGTGTTTTTGACTTCCAATCTATTCTGATTGTACTTCCGTTTTTCGTCAAATAACTAGGCTCTCCCCATTTTAGTGTTTCTTCAATGTTTGTTATTCCATCTATTTCCCTAGCTGTCTCAAGTACCAATTCTCTCAAGGCTAACATTTTATTCCGAACCGAATCAGGGTAATTGTCAAAAACTACTTTAACCTCTGGGTTGATTTTTATTTGTAAATCTTTCATAGGTTTTCAAATTACATACAAGCAACACTGCAGAAGCAATATTTTTTTCCTGACAAATTAAAAATTTCTAATTATCGCTATCACTTGTGTCTTGTTTTTCATAGATATCAGAAATACCACCAGATACAATAAACTTCATGGCAACTGCTGGATTTATATCGAGTAGCCTGATCTGGGTTTTAGGAACAATGAACAGCTCTCCTGAGAAATTATAAGAATGAGGGAAATATACTGCAACCTTATCTTTCTCATCAATTGTGCTTAAATCTTCTGCTGTTAGGAACCCCAATTTTTCCAGATTGGAGATTGGATTTACCAATACAATAACTGGTTTGTTAAATTTTCTTTCCTTTCCTACAAATGCTGAGAATAGATCATTCAATGCTGAATAGATAAGTTTTAATAAAGGAGCTTTTTCAATTAACCTTTTAAATAAGATTTTGAATGGTTGTGCAATTATGCTTCTGCCAATTATTCCAATTAATACCAGAATGAAAAAAATGACAACGAGTCCTAATCCAGGGATGTCAATTTTAAGGACTTTTTCCAGATAATCATCCAGTAAATTATTTGTAAAATTGAAAATCACATAGATTATATATGCCGTAATTCCGAAGGGTGCAGTATATAGTAAGCCTTGCAGGAAATAATTCATTACTTTCTTCATAAGACAAAAATATTTAAAGTAAAGTATCTTCTCTGATCCTTTTATAGTCCAATAAATGTATTAAAAACTCTTCTTATCCTATCCAGATTGCTCGTAATAATATTGTGCCAAGCTTTCGTTTCAAAAATATTATTTTATACATTTTGAAAATAGCCATCTTTCTTAATTGGTGCAAGAAATTATAAGAAAGATATTTGCAAATATTGAAGGGGTAGATGGTTTTTGTTATAGGGCTTTTTGCTTTTTCTGTATTAAATAGAGTATTATCACGACACCAAAATTTATAACT
>JADGFH010000635.1 GCA_016743925.1 Labilibaculum sp. | reverse complement strand
AGCAAGACCGTCAGACTGTCTAAAAAGTAAAACTTGACAGTAATATATTTAGGTAGTTGTCTTTGAAAATGAAGAAATATCAGAATCTAAGCGAGTTGCTTTAGGTTATTAGACAGACTGCCGTTATGGGCAAGTTGAAAAAAGGCATCATTTTATTTAAATGTCGTGCGAATGACGTGTAAGTGTAGTTGATTGAAATAAAGAAAAAACTGATTTTTGTCTAAAAAATAACATGAACACAGGACTAATAAAGAAATTAAGATTAGAAAAAGGGATGACTCAAGAGGAACTTGCGAGTAAAACTGAAATAAGTGTAAGGACTATTCAGCGTATTGAAAATGGCAAAGTTGCCCCAAGGTTATACACCCTGCAATCAATAGCATCTGTTTTGGATATTGATTATGAAGAATTAGTTAATTATGACAATGTTGATGGTAATGTAACTGAAAACAATGCTTGGTTACCAATTCTACACCTAAGTGGATTATTTATTTTTCTATTTCCTCCTATTGTTATTTGGATATGGCAAAAGAATAAAGTTAATGACATAAATAAGCATGCTGTAGATATTGTCAATTTTCAGTTGAGCATGTTGATTTATTTAATTGCTTCTAGTTTTTTAAAAACAACATTCATTGGTCTTAAAGCGGTGATGATTCTAGGATTGTTAAGCACGATTATTATCGTTGTAAATTCAATAAGAGTAATTAATAATCAATCATATAAATATCCATTATCAATCAATATTTTAAAAAAATTATAGAATAGAAAACAAATACTAAAGAAAGCCTCAAAGGAATGATTAATTTTCGATTATGAAAAAAATATTATTAATATCAGTTAGTACAATCCTATTTCTCATTTCCCTATCATGTAATAAAAAAGTGGTGTTTAAAGATACTTTAATGGAAATGAATAAACCATCTTATCTTTTAAAAGATAGTAGCTCTTGGACATCAATTGAAGATAAATATTTTAAGCTTCATGTTTCAAACTCAATTGAAGATTCTGAATATCCAAAAAAAATACAAATAGTACAACAAAAGATATTTCAACACCTTTATAAACTTATGAAAGTTGAGCGCCAAACTGATTCTCTACCTAAAATTGACATCTTCATTCTTAAAGACATTAAAGAGAAATACTTAAAAACTCAGCACAAAAGCTCAGCACACGCAATTCCACCATATTATGCTGCTTATTATACCACCGCTAATGCAGAAGGGGCACACGAAATTACCCATATCCTTAATAGTCATTTCTGGGGATTTTTTAGAAACCAAAAATTTGCAATGCTTCTTAACGAAGGTTTTTCATTTTATTCAGATGAAGGAATGATATTTAAGTTTGACTTCTATGAAAAAGCGAAAGAAATATTGAAGAACGAGAAATATCAAATCAATCGAATAATTTCTTCCAAAACTGGTAGCTCATATGAAAAGCAAGCATTAGTTTCTGGAGCATTTGTGAAATTTTTAATTGAAAATTATGGAATAGGAAAATTCAGAGAATTATGGATTGAAATCAACTAAGAAAAAGCAAATGAATCTGTTTTTAATGATATCTATAATGACTCAATAGATAATTTAGAATTAAAATTTTACGAACAAATTGGATTATAAATGATTGGAAAATGAAAAACAACCAGCCTATAACACAGTGTAAATTTAATAGCGGGTTCGGTGGGTGTTCCAACGTTGGATTCACTCCCAATTATCCATTCCTATCGGACGGATAACCGAATGTAAATCCGCTACTAAACTTACACAAACCGTCAGACTGTCTAAAAAGTAAAACTTGACTGTAATATATTTAGGTAGTTGTCTTTGAAAATGAAGAAATATAAGCGAGTTGCTTTAGGTTATTAGACAGACTGCCGTTAGCACCAATTAGAATGAATACTCTATGAATACAAAGAAATTAGCTGTGAGAATTATATCTTTTTCATTTTCCCTTTTGTTCATTTTATTCATATTTAATTCTTGTGATTTGATGAATATAAACTATTACGATGAACAAGTAAAATTGAATAGATACAAAAAGAGTTTAAGTGATACTTTATGGGCTAATTTCCCTTCAAAAGTTAACAAAAACGTAAGAGTTATCACGGCATATAATCCCGTTGTGTTAGAGCATAATTTGAACTACTATGGTATTTTCATAAAACAGGAGTTCTCGGACTCAAAAGAATTCTTCAATACGCAAAAACGGCTAGAAGATAAAGGAATTATTACCGAGAAGTTAAGAGAGTTGGATGGGAATAATTCAAAGGTCTTAATGCATATTCGAGATATTAAAGGAGATCTTTCTGGAACAGAGTTGTCGAAAAAAGTGAAATATATTATTCCAAACTTCAAAGAAGAATTCAGTCCTGTGAAAGATTTAATATCAGGTAATAGCAGTGTAGTTGTGTTAGACACAGAACTATTAACTGATGAACTAAAAGAGCATGGATTATCTAAAGGATTGTTCGTAGATTCTTTAAATAAGAAAATTATTTATTGGATAATTCAATGGTAAGCATTGGAAAAAAATAGGAACTAACAGGTGCTAACAAAAGCTAAATTTCATGGGCGGTGACGAGTAGCTTGAGAGTTTAGATCAATAAACAAACACCAGCAAGCCACTTTAATTGGTTTGCTGAAAAATATAAACAAATTTATACCGCTTGCTTATTTGGCGCATTGATTAGGCAACACTTTAAATCACCCAAGGCCGTTAGCATGCATTTTGGATAAAAATATAATAGTTGTAGCGTCAAAAATATAACGGATTCAAAATGCTACGCATAATAAATAGAAATAAAAAAACTAATCCTAATTTCACTTACAAGCCTCATTTTTGCATCATGTAATTTTTCGTACACAGGAACAAAAGAAATGCAAACTGAAAAACAATCGATAAATGGTGTCGAATACTTTCTTTCAAGTTATATTGATTATAAAAATGTTGAAACACCTTATAGTAAAGATTTTCAATTGGAAAATAAGATTTCATTTCATGGAATGGATAGGGTAATTGAGAAGGTGATATACAAATCAGATTTTGAAAAGAAAGTTGATTTCAAAAATGTAGAAAAATTTAATATTGAAAGTGTAACGTTTACCGTTAATTCAAATAAGGATAAAATCGATTTGAGATATCTTATTAATTTAGGAGATTATAATAAAACGGTGATACTTACATTACAGAAAGACGGAGAAATGTGGAATTTGAAATAAAAACCCAGCTAGTGCGCGATTGTATCGCGTTTCTTGAAAAGATAAAACTACACGAAAGGATTGATTTCATCGAACTTCGTTTCGTGCGGCAGCAGGGGAATCCTCGCACTGCCGTAACAAGACTGTTGTGTTTCATGCGGGCAGACTAGTAAATACAATTATAAAACGAAACTAAAATGATAAATTGGTTAATTGAAAACTCAATAATAACAGGAGTTATTACAACAATATTGATGTGGCTTGATTGGATTTTGTCACTTGCTCAAGAAAAAGAAAGGAAATTACATTACTATGAGCATTATCAAAGTTATCCAATTAATACGATTGAAGGGAATCCTATTCTTCGTAAGGATGTAGAAAACCTTAAAGTGATTAATCTTAAGCAGAACTTAATTGCCTTAGGAATGGGCATATTTGTTTCTATTTACTTAACAAAAGTATCGTTAGAAAATGGATTGGTTTTTATAGGATTTATTTGGGGGATATTTTTGATTGTAAATACCCAACATATAAGTAATTTGATTGCTTATAGATTCAGCAGAAAAGGAATTCATGGAAAAATTTTGATGCATCAGCGGACAGGCTATCTTGTCCAATCTGGCAGATACTTCGCCACGTTTATATTTCTATTGATTTTATCTGTATTAATTGAGAACCTATTTTTATATGGAATAACCATGGCTGCTTTTATGTCGTCATTAAGAATGTTTTTTAGAATTAAAAGAGTACCAAAAATTGAGGGAGAAGACTTACCACCAGAAAATTAAGTTA
>JADGFH010000634.1 GCA_016743925.1 Labilibaculum sp. | reverse complement strand
TGCGAAAGAATCATGCAAATCATCTAAAGCAATAATATCATTCCCCAAGTTAGACCAGTGCTGGCCTAAAAACTCTAAAAACTCAATTTTTATATACTTAAAATAGGTTCTGTACAATTTAACCAGTGGAACAATAGCAACTAATTTATCCTCCTTAAAACTCGCAATGATGAAGACTTTTTTATCAAATCCAATCACATTATTTTGAACCTTTTCGAAAATTCTAAACCAATTGTAAATCCAGTTAAATTGATTACTTGGAAAACTTCCTGAATAATCAATCTCTTTTAAATCCTCTAATGTGATAATTTGAAAACGATACATAAATAAATCTAAATGGTAAATGATTCCCCTTTTAATTCACTCTTATCTTTATGATGCTTGAACTCTATGTATTGATTAATACGGCTTTCAATAATCGTAATCCCAATAAACAGAGAAAGAAAAACATCCAATAAAAAATAATTGGCTTGTTGTGTAACCAAACAAGATATAAACATGAAAAAGAGTGCTACAGCCAACTGGTTATAACTGCTTTCAGACCGAGAAATTTGTTTGAATACAGAAAAAAGAAATAGTAAATAAAGTAGAAAACCAAGAATACCATTATCTACCACAGTTTGAACAAAGCCATTGTGCGCAAAAAGAGGCATGCCATCTTTTTTCTCATATCTGTTTTGCGATTCTTGCATCCCCATACCAATCAGATAGGTCACAAAATTACTCTCGTATAAATTTTCTAAATAAACCTGAGCAATTTGTAATCGACCAGAGCCTACTGTTTCATATGCTGATTTATCTTCCTGTCCTGCTCGATCGTCCATTACCCTTCTGCGAAACCCTTCATTGGTTTGGAATAGAAACATTAATCCTGCCACTAAGAGAATACATCCTGCTAATATTTTACCTGCATCCTTAAATGATATTTTTCGACCAAACAAAATAATAACTCCAAGAACAAACATTAACCATCCAGTTCGAGTATAGGTTTTAAAAAGAAAAAATAAACCTAAGACCAATATGGGAGTCAGTACAAAGCTCACTAATACATCACTTCTTCTTTTTACGATATGTTCTAAAATAATAATACAGGCTACGGATAACAATGCAGAAGTATAGTGCGGTGCCCCCAAAATACCAACCAAACCATCCAATTTGGTATCCTCCATCCAAAGCATCGTTTTACTTACTGGTGCCGAAAATACACCCAAGTAATATGGTATGTTCGCGATAATTAGGAAAGCTGCTAAATAAAGAGGTATGAAACGCAACTTCTTTAAAGCATCCAAACTTGTAATATTTAAACAAATCCAATGAGTTACAAGAGGAATCGTTAAGTATTTCGAAAAATTGATAATCGAATCAACTGGATAATCAAAAAAGGAAGTATTTACTAAATTCTTAATGGCAAATACATAAGCCAAAATCAAAAAATTATAATTTACCTTCTGTCCTAATACTCCAACAAAAAGGAAAATAATTAATGGTAGTTTCCAAATATAAGCCATTTCCTGGCCTCCAATTGTATAGCTCTTCAAGAAAAAAGCGATGAAGAACAATAACATCCAAATAGCTAACTCAACGTATCTCATATTTACATTAGGGCTTTTAAAACACTACATATTCGATCCATATCTAATAAGCCATAGCGCTGATCGATTGGTAAAGCGAGTATATTACTTGCAAAATTGTATTCAATACTATTCTCCTTACAATCACTCAACACATTAGGCCAATAAGTTGCCACAAAAATTTTCTGTTTTATCAATTCTTCTCTAATTTCACCATTCTCAACTAATAAAGGATATGTCATGGGGCCATCAATGTCTTTTTCAACAATGTGCAACTGATTAATAAAAGCTAGTTTTAAATGTAAATATTGAAAATTCTGCACTCGCCTTGTTTGTACATCTTTATAATTTATGCCAGTAAGCAAACGAGTCGTCAGCTTTGACATTATTTTCATTTCTTGTCCACACAAATATTCCTCATTCTCCTGAAATCTTTTGTAAGCATCTTGTGCTCCATTTTCCATTCTTCGTAAAAGGAATTCACTTCGGTTCCATGATATTTCTCTTGATAAATCTTTTCTGAAGAAACAATTGGTACTCAAATAGGCTCCATCTGGAACACCAAAAAACTTCCTTGCAGAATAGAAAGTATCCACATTAGGAATTGGTTTTTCAAAAAATGCTTGAGAATTATCAACAATTAAATTCTTAACACTCTTACTTATTGATTTTATATATTCGCCTTTTAAACCAAAATAATTAACAATTAATAAAGCTTCATCATTATTTAAAAATTTAATTTCATTGGGTTCCAAGCTACTATTTATGGCATAAAATTCGAATTCAATTCCAAGTTTAAGAATAGGCTCTCTTACAGCCAAACAACTATAATACGGAATATAAATCTTCTTGTACTCTCGTGCACGAAGAATATATTCAATACAGTTCCGACCTGAATTTAAGCGAATTAAATTTTGATGATATTCCGATTCAACTCGATTCTCTAATTCAAAATAACCTCCAATTGCTCTTTCTCTCATTTATTCCAATTCTACAGCAATTAATTCTTCAATATTGTCCATTATCTGATCTCTAGTATGAAGATTTGGAAACTTTAATAATCCAACGCCAACAGTACAATTAGCACCACTAAAGCGAAATACATCTCCCCCTTTTTCTACCATTAACTTAATATCCAAAACAAAATCAGTAATGGAATCATCCAAATTTATGGATCGAAACTTGCCATCCTCGTTTGAATGGATAACATAGGTGGTATAAAATTTTTCTATCTCTTTTCTGTTTTTAATTTTTGGTTCTATTCCCATACAAGCATCTACACTCATTTGAATCATGTCAACATTACTTGCACATTTAATAATTTCGGGAATACAATTCCCTCCATTACGAGCTCCAATCTCAATCAAATAAATGTTGTCATTTGCATCAATAATCACCTCTATATTGAAACCTCCGAACTTAATTTTCAACAAATCGATTGCGCGCTGAAGTTCCGATTCTATCTTTTGGTGTAGTTCCTCTGGTAACAATGATGGATAATTAATACTAGAAGGAACAAAAGGATTAGCATTCTCATCGTTACGCTGATCTCCCAAGTAGTAGGCACTAATTTCCCCATTAAACACAAATATATCACCATCTAATTGTGGATATTTCTTCTCAATAAATTCTTCTACAATAAAGCGTTTACAACGTGAAAATTTCATAGCATAATTAATCGCATCTCCCATCTCCCATAAATCCTTCACCAAAGTAATACCTTTACTTCCAGAAGAGTCTACTGGCTTTACCAAAACAGGATAAGTAAAATCTGAGGAATTGCTGGAAAAATCATTAAAAGTGCTAAAGCCACCGTACCAAGGCGTATTAAATTTATTCTGACGAAGAAAACTGCGATACAAATCTTTCTCCGACAATATCTTAACAGACTTATACAAATTCCCAGGCAAACCCATTTTTTCTGCTACATATGCAGCAGTTGGAGCAGCAGGATCGGATGCATAAGCTAAAATTCCATCTATTTCTAATTTTCTGGATAACTTTAAAACTGCTTTTAAATCTGTTGTACTTACATTCACATACTCATCTGCAAATTGGTGGCCCGGATTATCTGGGGCATAATCGCACGTAACAACGTAATAACCTGCTAATTTTGCGTACTGAATGCAGGGAATCTGAAAAGGAGATCCGCCCAACATTAGTAACTTTTTTTTATTTGTTTGCATGCTTTGTGCTTATTTAATCGAAATGAAAAAAAGTTTGTATTTAAATTAAAGTTTGAGTCTTTTTCCTAAATGAATAAACAAACCTGAAAATAGGAGCCAAAAAAGAATACTTCGAGAATAGAAGATATGGCAATTCATTACGGATTTTACTTGTATTAAAGTAATCCAAACAAGCTTTCCTCAGAACTTCATCCTTAAAAAATATGGCATATTTAAGTAATTCCTTGTGATACATTC